>NZ_JBIUAT010000028.1:0-34736 GCF_044547685.1 Acinetobacter sp. NPDC052428 | reverse complement strand
AGCAACGGTTCAACGTCTTAAAGCTAGACTTAAAAAGCTTGGGGTTCAATATGCTCGAATTGCGAGTGATCATTGGGATAGTTTTATCACAGCATTTCAATGTTGCAAGCAAGTGATTGGTAAGTTTTTTACCGTCGGTATTGAAGGTAACAATTTTAGAATTCGTCATCGAATAAGGCGTGGTTTTAGGAGAAGTTGCAACTTTTCTAAAAAGCTCGAAAATCATTTTAAAGCCTTTGATTTGACTTTCTTTTACCTTAATAACGGATTTGTTTAACGCCAGCATACTTTTTAAAACACCACCCATAATCATTCTAGATTGCTAAGAAGTTTGAGCTTTGGTGATGATGATTATGGTGCCAATATTATTGATGTCTTAAGAGCAATTAGTTATAAAAATCCTAAATCTTTACAACAAATTAAAGATTATCTAGAGCACAAATATCCTGATGAGAATACTCTATATGTATCGCATCAAGTAAGTGTAAATAAAATTACATTTTCTCCTTCAGTATTTAGTGTTCCCAGTGTAGATTTAGAAAATGATTTAATAGCTGTAATGATGCCTTTTTCAGGTTTTGATAGTGTCTATTCCTCTATTAAAGAGGCTGCCAAAGGATCTGGTTTTAGATGTTTAAGAGCTGATGATATTTGGGATAACAGTACGATAATTCAGGATATATTTGATTTAATATTTAGAGCTCGAGTAGTAATCGTCGATTTTAGTGGTAAAAATCCAAATGTCATGTATGAAACAGGAATTGCACATACTTTAGGTAAACTAGTTATTCCAATTGCTCAAAGTGTAAGTGATATTCCATCTGATATGATTCATCATAGATCTCTAATCTATTTAAAGAATGGTGAAGGGTTAAAAAATTTAGAAAGTGAACTGTGTAAAAAGCTAACTCAACTAAATTACCATTAGGAACTGACTATGCAATTTAATTCTATCTCCCCAATCCCTGAAGATGACGACGAACTACATCTTCCTGAACTGGTGTACTGGGCATCTTTAGGCGATGTTGAACAGGTCGAAGAGGGCTTACAGGAAGGTCTGGACGTCAACTCAGCCGATGAAGAAGGCTATAGCGCCCTACAAGCCGCTGCTGAAAATGATCATCTGGACGTGGTCAAACTTCTGGTCAGCAAGGGTGCTGATATTGCACATCGCAGTCCTAATACTGCTTTAGAATTGGCCGAAATGGCCGGAAATAAAGACGTTGTGACTTATCTGAAAAGTCTGGCCGGTGGTGTCTGAATATAAAAAAGAACCTCAAATTTGAGGTTCTTTTTTATGGTATGAGCTTAGGCAGCATCACCTTCAAGCTCTTTTAAGATCGCTTCATTGAAAGCCGGTAAATCATCCGGATTACGTGAAGTAATCAGTACCCAGTCGCCAGTATTGCAGCGGTGAACCTGTTCATCAACCCATTTTCCACCGGCATTTTCCAGATCCAGCTTGATGCTCTTATATGAAGTCAGATTCTTGTCTTTGATACGCTGTGCATCAATCAAGGTCCATGGCCCATGACAGATTGCGGCAATCGGTTTGTGATTGTCGGCAAAATGCTGAATGATTTTCTGCGCATCCTGATTGATTCTCAAGGTATCTGCATTGACAGTGCCGCCGGGAATCACCAAAAGATCATAATCATTCGGATCGACATGGTCGAAACTGGTATCCGGCGTGTATTGGGTAGCAGCCTTGGTATCACCTTTGACCGTCGCGACATCTTCATTTTTTTCTGCAGCATGAATGACTTCAAAACCTTTGGACTTTAGAAAATTTAAAGGCTCAGTGAGTTCATCATGTTCAATGCCTTGATTGGATGTAATAAAGAGGACCTTTTTTACCATGATTGCTGTTCCCAAAAAATGTGAGGATTTTTAGCTTAACAATAAGGGAATTCTTACAATGTTGGAGTTTTAGCTCGGAACTGTTAAGCAATGATAAATAAAATAATAGGCAGAAAAAAAAAGCCCCGACATCCTGTCGGGGCTTTTTCGTATCTCGTGATTTAGGTATAACTCCTGTCGTACCTCACGTCCTGGTGTTGCGATGTTATTCTTGTTTTTAGGTCTTCGGAGCATCCTGCTCTCTATGTTTATAAAGTAATACACATCCCGGTAGCGCACTAGCAGCAGATTGCGGTTATTGTTGTACGCTTTGGCTTACATCAGCGCAGAGTAATTGAGCTGTGCAAGCCTAACCGGTTGTATTTCATTAAAAATGTACATCTAAGCCGATATAAGGACCTTTAAATTCAAGTTTTAAATTTGGACGTTGATCCTGCTCAAAATCTACCTGCATGATGCGATAACCGATTTTGGCACCGACATCGACCAGCAGATTATCAATGAAATCATATTGCAGTTCCGCCTGTACGTCGGTCTTACGGGTATCACTGCCGTGACTGTAAACTGCTTCCGCTTTGGCACTCATACCGGTAAATGGCAATTTAACCCCGGCTGTTGCATAGAGCAGTGGACTATATTCATCCAGATCGTATTGAGTGAAAGCGCCGGCAGTCAGGTTTTTTACCGTACCATCCAGATTGGTTAAACCTGCACCTATATCCGCATGCACAATGGTATCTAGCAATTCATAATACAGAATATAGTCAATATTGTTCAGCTCAATTTCTGAGGCATTGATAAGAGAACTCTGTTCGCTATGGCTGTCCAGATTGACGTATTTAATCTTGGCATTTGGTAACAATGGCACAGGATGTTCTACAGCGACAGATAGCTGCGCTGTACCTTGTCGATCTAGCTCATGCTTGAAATTGTTATCCTGACTATAGCCGTCAAAATCCCAGTAACTGAGATCTGCTTTCACGCCGATTACATCTGCATGACTGAGCGTACTGAGTCCAAAACCGAAGAATAAGGTGGTGAGTATTTTTGCGCGCATGGCTCTATTCCCTAAAGCTTTATTAAAATTGGAGGTGTCTGGTTACTTAAAAACATCTTCTTAATATGGAGTAGCAAGTGCATGATATAGAGAATTTCAAAAATGTATATCCTTGGATTTTGCAGGACAATAAGATGGTAGCGAGAAGCACACAACAAACGAAAGAGTATGCATTATATGTCGCCGGTCAGGCCGTTCAGACGGGTGAATGGTTAGAGGTCAAACATAAATATAACCACGAACTGTATGCCCGTGTCGCTTTGGCAGATGCCAACACACTGGAACAGGCGATTCAGTCTGCCGTAGATGCTGAAGCCGAAATGGCTGCCTTGGAGCCGTTTCAGAAACAGAAAATTCTGCTGCATTGCGTACGCCGTTTTCGTGAGATTCATGAAGAATTGACCGAAATTCTGATTGCAGAAGGGGGCAAGCCGCGTAAAGCAGCCGAAGCCGAAGTTGAACGTCTGATTAATACTTTCCAGATTGCCGCAGATGCCGTGACCCAGATTGATCAGGGACGTATGCTGCCTTTGGCCGTGACTGCAGCAGCATCCGGCTATCAGGGCATTGTGAAACAGGTGCCGATTGGTGCGGTGTCTTTGATCAGTCCGTTTAATTTTCCTTTAAATCTGACCGCGCATAAAATTGCTCCTGCGATTGCAGCCGGTTGTCCCTTTGTGCTGCAACCGCCTAGCCTGACCCCGATTTCTGCCTTAAAAATTGCTGAAATTCTGGCGGAAACCGATTTACCGCGAGGTGCGTTTTCGGTATTGCCCTGTCCGCGAGAGCTGGCTGATCTACTGGTCACCGATGAGCGTTTTAAATTACTCAGTTTTACCGGTTCCGATGCTGTAGGCTGGGATATGAAAGCGCGTGCCGGTCGTAAAAAAGTGGTCTTGGAGCTGGGTGGCAATGCTGCTGTCATGATTGAGCCAGATACCGAAATTAACGATGCCTTGATTAACCGTCTAATTGGCGGGGCGTATAACCATGCCGGACAGGTGTGTATCAGTGTGCAACGCATTTTGGTGCATCAGCAGATTTATACTGAAGTGAAGGACAAACTGCTGGCGAAACTGAAAACGATTAAAGCCGCTGATCCGAATCTGAGCACAACCTTGGTTGGTCCGATGATCAAGGAAGATGAAGCCAAACGCCTGAAAAAATGGCTGGATAAAGCCGTGAAAAAAGACGCGAAAATCCTGATTGGAGGCGAATTGAATGGTGTGATGTTCGCACCGACCTTGCTGGAAAATGTAGACCACAGTCTGGAAATCTACCGTGATGAAGCCTTTGGCCCGGTGGCAATTCTGGAAGCGTATGCTGATTTCGAATCCGGTATTGCCTGTATCAACCGCAGCTGTTTTGGCTTGCAAGCTGGAGTGTATACCCAGAATCTGAACAAGATGCTGTATGCCTGGGATCATCTGCATGTCGGCGGTGTCATTATCAATGATATTCCGTCTTTCCGGGTCGATAACATGCCTTATGGCGGGGTCAAAGATTCAGGTCTGGGTCGTGAAGGAATTCAGTCAGCCATTCGCGACATGCAGGAAGAGCGCATGCTGGTGATTAAAGCCTAAGTTTAGAATACTCATCGCTTCGATATCACAGGCAGCTTGTTTTAAATCTGCTTGTGATATTTAAACCGGTTTTTAAAGAGGTCAAAATTCCATGAGAGAATTTGATTTCCCATATCACGGCTTGGTCATTTGCCTTAGTATGAGCCGTTTCATCTTCAAATAATGATCTAAAAACAGATGCTGGATCAGAGTCTTGGAATACATTTTTTGAAACAGCGACCCTGTAGTAAAACTTAAGAAAAATATATTCCAAAAAGTTTGTCAATATATAACTTGTTTAATCTGGCTTATTTTGCAGAATTATTGAACGCTTAATTCGAATAGATTATAAATAACGAATATTTTAAGCAGAATTTACAGAAAAAATTTAAAAAAGTCAGTATTGTTAAATCATCTACAAGGTCAGTTTTTCGATCAGACTTTAAGCAAGATGTAAGACCTGCTGACCTGTTTGTACATTAGAATTCGACGCCCACAAGGTGCCCTCTAATTCAAACACCCAAAATTATTGAAAATGCTTCTTTTTTTGCTTGCGCCATAACCATAACAAGCAGCATCTAAAGGGGTTAAAAGTTTAGGTGTTCTATGACAGAAACTCGTGAGAATTGGTCCGCACGATCAGGATTCATTATTGCAGCGATTGGTTCCGCCGTTGGCTTGGGGAATATCTGGCGTTTCCCTTATGTTGCCTATGAAAATGGTGGCGGGGCATTCCTGATCCCTTATCTGATTGCGATTTTCGCAGCAGGTTTACCTTTATTGTTTTTAGACTATGCGGTCGGACACAAGTTCCGTAAAGCACCGCCTATGGCCTATAAAAAACTCATGAATGCCGAATCCTTGGGTTGGTGGCAGGTCATGGTCACTCTGGTGATCGGAATTTACTATGCCAGTGTCTTGTCTTGGGCCGGCAGCTATATGTTCTATTCCTTTGGACAGCAGTGGGGCACAGATACTCAAGGCTTCTTCTTCAATACTTACCTGCAAAATGGTGAGGGCCTGACTTTCGGTTTCGTACCTGTACTGTTCTTCGGTCTGGTAGTCGTTTGGGCAGCAGTCATGCTGATTCTTTACGGTGGCGTACGCCGTGGGGTAGAACTGGCGAATAAAATCTTTATGCCATTGCTGGTGATTTTATTCACGATCCTAGTGATTCAGGCAGTCCGTTTACCGGGTGCAGTCGATGGTTTAAATGCTTTCTTCACGCCGAACTGGGAAGCGATGGCCAACTATAAAGTCTGGTTAGCCGCTTTTGGTCATATCTTCTTCTCATTGTCAGTGGGCTTCGGGATCATGTTGACCTATGCATCTTACCTGAAACGCAAAACCAACCTGACCGGTTCCGGGATCGTGGTGGCACTGGCCAACTCGTCTTTTGAAATCCTGGCGGGTATTGGTGTCTTTGCCGCGCTTGGTTTTATGGCATTCAGCTCAGGTGCGAAAGTTGAAGATGTGGTGTCCGGTGGTATTGGTCTGGCCTTTATTGCGTTTCCGAAAATCATTTCCAGTTTAGGTGCAGGTGGTGACCTGTTCGGTTTCCTGTTCTTTGGTTCATTGACGGTGGCGGGTATTACCTCCATGGTGAGCATCCTGCAAGTTCCGATTGCTGCATTCCAGGACAAGCTGGGCTGGTCAAAGAACAAGTCAGTGACGATTATTGCTGGTGGTTCAGCAGTGATTTCTACCCTGATGTTCTCGACACATAGTGCGATTACCTTTGTCGATATCATCGACTACTTTGCCAATAACATCGGTATTGTCGGTGGTGGTCTGTTATCGATTATTCTGTTGTCGTGGTTCCGTCGTCCATTAATGAAACAGCTGGAAGGCCATGTGAATGAGTTTGCCAGCGTGAAACTGGGTGCGAGCTGGAAGTTCATGCTGACGGTGATCACGCCGTTGTCCTTATTACTGGCATTAGGCCTGACCCTGAAATCGATCATGGCAGAAGGCTATGGTGATTATCCCGCGAGTACGCTGTGGATGATCGGTGGGGGCACTCTTGCATTCTTTATTCTGGGCGCCATTTTGTTCAGTCTAGTTAAAGACCGTCACAGCTAGGAGAGCGAATATGAATACATCTGCACTAATCATGATGATCATCTCTATCGTTTTATTATGGGGTGGTCTGGTACTGGCTGTGATTCATCTGGCAAAAAATCCGGAAGAACCAGAAGACTAAAAATCTTCACATAAACCTACTGTTGCCATAAACGGAAGTCATTATCATCCTTGATGATAATGACTTTTTTAATGGCTGATGCTTTGACATGATTTCCGTTTCAGATGGACAAGTCTATCTTTAAGTGAAAGAGGACTCCACCCGACAGTCAGGGTGGAGGTGAATTTCACAGATTTTAACCTTGTTGGTTTTGAATGTAATTTTTAATAATATCCAAAGACGCACCACCGCACGACCCTGCAAAATAAGACCTTGACCATAAAACAGGTTTTGCATAACTACCACGTAAATCTAAAAATTCATTCCGCATTCTTCTGCTTGTTACCGATTTTAAATTATTCACCAACTTACTAAGCTGAACAGTTGGTGGGTACTGAATAAGCATGTGAACATGGTCAGCCTCACCATTACATTCTTTTAGTTCTGCATCAAAATCTTTGCATATTTCGGCTACATACTCACTAAAATACTTATGATGTAGATCATTTAGGATTTTCTTTCTGTACTTTGTAATAAATACTAAGTGTACGTGTAAGTTAAAGGCTGAATAGCGGTTTTTATAGATTTCAGTCATTGTTTGATTGTTCATTTAATGATAGCATTTGATTATATTAACACATACATACTCATTTATGAAAATCAACAAAGCGTATAAATTTAGGCTTGAGCCTAATGCAGAGCAGGAGCTTGTTTTAAACAAGTTGCTTGGCTCTGCACGTTTTGTTTGGAATCAAATTTTAGCTGTATCGTTCGAGATGCTTGCTAATAATGAGCGAATCAACAAAGTTAATTTAGTCAATAAAATTCCTGAATTACGAAAAAAACCTGAGTGTGCTTTTCTAGAAAACAGTTCAAATGGCGTTTCACTTCAACAAAAAGTGCGTGATCTTGGTGATGCCTGGGGGAAGTTCTTTGACCCGAAAGAACAAGCCAAGTTAAAGCAAAAACCATTTAAAGCCAAAAAACCAAGATTCTTCAAATTGCCTGATGGTCGTGAAGTCCAACTTAGACCACTTATGCCACGATTCAAAAAGAAATCTAATGGCTATGATTCCATTCGTATTGTTCAATTTGATAGATATTGCTGGGTTAAAGGTAACCAAGTTAAGTTACCTAATGACATTGGCATTGTGAAATTCAGAAAATCACAAAATATTGTGGGTGAGATTAAGAACGTCACAATCTCAAAGCATGTCGGAAAATGGTATGTGTCATTTGGTGCTGAAAACACAATAGAAACACCGATACACCCATCAGAATCAGCCATTGGTATTGACTTGGGTATTAAGAAATTAATTACAACGTCTAGTGGTCAAGTATTCGACCCGATCAATAGTTTCAAGGCCAATCAGGTAAAGTTAGCTAGGCTTCAGCGCAAGCTGAGAAAGAAAAACAAGTTCAGTCAAAATTGGAAAAAGCTGAATCTCAAGATCAATAAATTACACCATCATATTGCCAATATTCGGCATGACTACTTGCACAAAGTCACCACAACGCTCAGCAAAAACCACGCAATGATCGTAGTTGAGGACTTAAAAGTAGCCAATATGTCGAAGTCAGCCAAAGGCTCAATCGAAGAAAAAGGAAAGAATGTTAAAGCTAAATCAGGCTTGAACAAATCAATCCTGGATCAAGGTTGGTCAATGCTTGTTAATATGTTGGTGTACAAACAGCAATGGCGAGGTGGTTTATTCGTTAAAGTTGACCCTAGATATACAAGTCAAACTTGTAGTTCATGTGGTCATGTTGCAAAAGAAAATAGGCTTACTCAAGCAGACTTTGAGTGTGTCAGTTGTTGTTTTAGCGAGAATGCAGATATTAATGCATCTCGCAACATTTTGGCGGTGGGACACACCGTTTTGTCTGTGGAGGGTGGATGCGGTAAAGGTCACCTTGCGAAGCAGAAAGCAAGTGAAATCCGTAAGGAATTCACCTAGGAGCTTTTGCTTTTAGAATCCCCCACTTGAACATCGTGAAAGTGGGGGGAGTATGTCAAACAGCCTTTGCCGTGACTTTATTTGCCGGGCTGGCCACCGTGGTGGGTGGGGGACTGGTATTATTCTTAAAAAAACCTAATTTCCGCCTGCTGGCCTTTGCTGCCGGGGCCATGATTTATGTCTCTTTAACCGAAATTTTGAACAAATCGATCGCGTCCTTTAGCCTGGATTTTGATGAAAAAACCGGTTTTGCCTTTGGTACTTTTGCTTTTTTACTGGGTGTGGTTCTGGTGTTGTTGCTGGATCGCTTTGTGCCGAATCCACATGACACGATTGAAACCCATTCTGCCAAGGGGGTCAGTTCACCTCAATTACTGCGTACCGGCATGCTGACCCTGTTTGCGATTAGCGCACATAACCTGCCGGAAGGACTGGCGACATTTTTTGCCACGCTGGAAAGCCCTGCTTTGGGCGCGCCGTTGGCGGTGGCAATTGTGATTCATAATGTACCAGAAGGTGTGGCGATTGCCTTGCCGGTCTATATGGCCACCGGCCGTAAAGATTATGCGCTCTGGGCCAGTTTGGTTTCCGGACTGGCAGAACCATTGGGGGCAGCGCTCGGTTATTTTATTCTGGCACTGGATGAATTATTGCCGACGGCAAAACGCTATTCTGAAGGTCATGAAACAGTCTATGGGCTGGTCAGCGGCATGGCGGCATTGGCGAGCAGTCTGGTAATTTTTAAGTTTATTCAATAAACCTCATATTCACTAAATCACAAGCCATAAAAAAGGCAGCTTGCGCTGCCTTTCATTTTAAACACATGACTTATGCAATTTTTTCTATACGGCAATAGAAGAAGCCGTCGCCTTGATCCGCTTTCGGTAACAATTGACGACCGTGAATCTGTTCGATGCCCCAATCGACTTCGATTTTGATTTCTTTGGCATCGGCATGTTGAGCAAAGAATTCGACCATCTGCTGTTCGTTTTCGGCTTTCAGAATTGAACAGGTGATGTACAGCAAAGTACCACCGACTTTCAGTTGCTGCCACATATTTTCCAGAATCTGCTTTTGCAGCTGTACCGTTTGCGGAATATCTGTAGAGTGACGTAACAAGCGAATATCCGGATGACGACGGATCACACCAATTGCAGAGCATGGTGCATCCAGTACGATACAATCGACCGGCTCCGGAGCGGTCCAGGTGATCGCATCAGCCGCGATAATTTCAACGTCGGCATATTCAGTTAACAGTAAACGTTCCAGATTTTCTGCCACACGGACTAAACGTTTAGCATCCTGATCAATGGCATACAGTTTTTTCGGGCTGTATTTTTCCAAGATATGCGCAGTCTTACCCCCTGGCGCAGCGCAGGCATCTACTACGATTTTGCCTTCAAGGTCAGGAACTAAGGTCGCACACAGCTGGGCATGTTCATCCTGCACCGAGAAACCGCCGGCTTCATAGCCCGGCAGGTTCGGAATATGCACATTCTGTTCCAGTACAATCCCAACTTCAGAAAGAGTACAGGCACGTGCTTCATAGCCTTCTTCTTCCAGAATTTCCAGATATTCATCACGGCTGACCTGATTGATATTGACACGCAAGGTAAGCGGCGCAATCTGTTTCAAGTCATGTGACAGCTCGGCAAGCTGTTCCGGCCAGTCTTTCTTTAAACGCTTGTAGAGCCAGCTTGGCAGGCCATGCGCCTGATTTAAAGCCAGGTCAAATTCTTCTGTTTCACGTGAAACACGACGCAGTACCGCATTGACCAGACCGCTTAAAGGTTCAAATCCCAGCTGTTTGGCTGCAGTGACGGTTTCTGAAATCGCAGCATGTGCCGGAATACGCGTACATAGAATCTGGTACAAACCCAAATATAAGCAGCTTTCTAGAGCCTGGTTATCAAGAGGTTTGGTTAATAGCGGCAGGGTGATGGCTTTCAGGCCATGCCACTGACGTAAACAGCCTAGCGTTAACTCGTGATAAAGACCACGGTCACGTTCAGACACAATATTAATATGTTGATTGAGTACAGAAGCAAGTGATTGGCCATTTTGTACAGCCAATAGCGTTTTTACAACTTGCGCGCGCAAATTCAAATTTTTAGCTGATGATTGAATTTGGCTCATGCGAATTTATATCCTACCGATAGTTTTTGAGTTTGATTAATTTGAACAGCATTCAGGGCTTTGCCGCCTGGCCATTGCAGATTGGTGATGCAAATGACATTTTGATCGCCACACATCACATGCACGCCATCTTTATCCAGGGCAATCACTTCACTAGGCAGGGCATTGCTTGCCTTTTGTGTGGAAAGTGATGAATTCCAGATGCGTAAATTGTTGCCGTCATCTAGCGGGGTGAATGCCACTGGCCAGGGATTAAAGGCACGAATATTACGGTCAATATCTGCTGCAGGCTGGGTCCAGTCAATTTGTGCTTCGGCTTTTGTCAGTTTATGCGCGTAGACAGTCAGATTTTCATCCTGAACTTCACGGGTCTCAAGATAATGCTGTAAAGTCTGTTCCGATTCGAGCACGGCCACAATCGCCTCAGCACCTTGCAGCGCCAGTTTGTCATGCAGGCTGGCAGATGTATCTTCGGCGCTAATCGGGCACAGTGTTTTATACATCATGTCCCCGGTATCCAGACCGGCTGCCATTTTCATAATGGTCACACCTGTTTCGATATCGCCGGTAGCAATCGCGCGCTGAATCGGGGCTGCACCGCGCCAGCGTGGCAACAGCGAACCATGAATATTCAGGCAACCATATTTTGGCGTATCCAGAACCACTTGTGGCAGGATCAGGCCATAAGCTGCCACCACCATCACATCTGCATTTAAGGCTTTAAGTTCCGCTTGCGCCGCCAGACCTTCTTCAGTCGATGACTTGAAATGTAAAGGCTGATAGACCGAAAGATGATGTTCAAGCGCTAACTGCTTCACCGCAGATGCCGTGAGCTTTTGTCCACGTCCGGCCTTGCGGTCCGGTTGAGTATAGACCGCCACAATTTCATGTTCGGTTCTAAGCAACGCAGCCAATGCAGTCGCTGCAAATTCTGGTGTGCCTGCAAATATGATCTTCACACATGAAATTCCAAATAAACTTAAAAGCTATTATAAGCCAAAAGCCAAATTTCAGCCTAATCGTTGCAAAAACTTATCCGAGAAGCTTGGTGAGTGCTTGAATTTCAGTGGAATTTTTATATAAAAAAAACTCATGCAAATTGTAAAAATTATTCATGAAAGTTTTGTATTGTCCTGATGATGATGATGGCGGTATAGTAGATTTCATTAAGAAATTTTTATCGTCAGATCATCCAAATCTCTCTATAGACATTTTTGCCTGTATCTACACCCAAAAGGCCATCTTGTAAATCAAGGGCTTGTAGTATGATAGGTTTAAAATTCAACTGATTTAAGCTCCTTGTCAGTATGATTTAGCCAGAGTGGATCTGCCCGATTCATTGCAAGCTCAAACTTTGTTGGAAATATAAAATGCCTGACTATCGTTCAAAAACATCGACACACGGAAGAAATATGGCTGGCGCACGCGGTTTATGGCGTGCCACCGGCATGAAAGATGAAGATTTCGGTAAGCCGATTATTGCGGTGGTGAACTCGTTCACCCAGTTTGTACCGGGTCATGTGCATCTTAAAGACCTGGGTCAGCTGGTGGCACGTCAAATTGAAGCGTCAGGCGGCGTGGCCAAAGAATTCAATACTATTGCGGTCGATGACGGCATCGCGATGGGTCATGATGGCATGTTGTATTCATTGCCTTCGCGTGACCTGATTGCAGACTCGGTCGAGTACATGGTCAATGCCCATTGTGCCGATGCGATGGTATGTATCTCGAACTGTGACAAGATCACCCCAGGCATGTTAATGGCCGCGATGCGTCTGAACATTCCAGTAGTATTTGTCTCTGGCGGTCCAATGGAAGCGGGCAAGGTCAAAATCCGTGGCAATGAAAAAGCCATTGATCTGGTTGATGCCATGATTGTTGCAGCAGATGACAGCTTCACTGATGAAGAAGTTGCTGAATATGAACGTTCAGCTTGCCCAACCTGTGGTTCATGTTCAGGCATGTTTACCGCAAACTCGATGAACTGTTTGACTGAAGCACTTGGTTTATCGCTTCCGGGCAATGGTTCAACGCTGGCAACCCATGCCAACCGTAAAAAATTATTCGAGCGTGCGGGTCAATTGATTGTTGAAATCACTAAACGTCATTATGAGCAAAATGACTACAGCTTATTGCCACGTTCAATCGCGACCAAAGCAGCGTTTGAAAATGCGATGACTTTAGACATTTCCATGGGTGGTTCAACCAATACGGTTCTACATTTGTTGGCAGCAGCACACGAGGCAGAAGTCGACTTTACCATGACTGATATCGATCGTTTGTCACGTAATGTGCCAGTTCTTTGTAAGGTTGCGCCGGCGAAGCAGGACGTGCATATGGAAGATGTACACCGTGCCGGTGGCATCATGTCGATCCTGGGTGAACTGGATCGCGCGGGCTTGCTGGATACTTCTGTTCCAACCGTGCATGAAAAAACTTTAAAAGATGCCTTGGATAAATGGGACATCATCCGTACCGAAGATGAAGAGGTGTATCAATTCTTCAAATCGGCACCGGGCGGTGTTCCGACCCAGACCGCATTCTCGCAAGACCGTTACTATGCGCGCTTAGATGGTGACCGTGACAATGGCGTGATCCGTAATGCAGCCAATGCCTTCTCACAAGATGGTGGTCTAGCGGTACTTTACGGCAACATCGCGCTAGAAGGCTGTATCGTAAAAACTGCGGGTGTGGATGATTCAATCCTGAAATTCAACGGGACTGCACGTGTGTTTGAAAGTCAGGATGCTGCAGTTGAAGCCATTCTTGGCGGCAAAATCACTGCGGGTGATGTCGTCGTGATTCGCTATGAAGGTCCACGTGGTGGCCCGGGTATGCAGGAAATGCTGTATCCAACCAGTTACTTAAAATCGAAAGGTTTGGGTAAAGACTGCGCACTTTTAACGGATGGCCGTTTCTCGGGTGGTTCGTCTGGTCTGTCGATTGGTCACGTGTCGCCTGAAGCGGCTGAAGGCGGTGCAATTGGTCTGGTGGAAGATGGCGACCGTATCGAAATTGATATTCCAAACCGTACCATTCACCTGGCAGTGGATGATGCAACCATGGCAGCGCGCCGTGAAGCACAAGAAGCCAAAGGCTGGCAGCCTGCTGAACAGCGTCCGCGTAAAGTGTCTAAAGCACTGAAAGCGTATGCGATGCATACTACTAGTGCGTCGAAAGGTGCGGTACGTGATATCTAATTTGTAATTTTACAGATTTAAATAGCACTCCAGATGGGGTGCTTTTTTTATACAAGAAACTATCTTAAAATGAAAGAGGACTCCACCCGACAGTCAGGGTGGAGGTGAATTTCGTAAGTTTTTTAATTTAGCTTTAATTCGTTTTTATGTTAAAATAAAAGAAATATAACATTGTATTTAAATAAGTTTTAAAAAAAATGAAAATCAACAAGGCGTATAAATTTAGGCTTGAGCCTAATGAAGAGCAAGAGGTTATTTTAAACAATCTTGTTGGTTCTGCGCGTTTTGTTTGGAATCAAATTTTAGTTGTGTCATTTGAAATGTTTGCAAAGAATGAATTTATCAATGCAACCAATTTGGTGAATAAAATCACCAGTCTTAAAAAGAATCCTGAATATGCTTTTTTAGCAAATCATTCTAATGCTGTTTCCCTACAGCAAAAAATTCGTGATCTGGCTTCGGCTTGGACAAGGTTTTTCAATGCAAAAGAACATGCAAGATTAAAAGAAAATAAGCGTAAACCACGCAAGCCCAAATTCCTCAAACTCACTGATGGTTCTGAAATCCAGTTACGCCCACTGATGCCTAGATTTAACTAACTGTGCGAAATTCCCCATCTATAATCTTCAATTTAGGTGGGGATGGATAGCACGACTTTTCGTTATTCGGGTCTTTCTTGATTTTTTATATATTCACGAATTACATCAATTGTCGCACCACCTGTTGTAAGCAAGCAATAAGCCCTAGTCCAAAGTACAGGCTTCCAATAATACTGCTTTAGTTCTGCATCAAATTCTTTGCGTATAAGTCTGCTAGATACCGT
Organism: Acinetobacter sp. NPDC052428; assembly: GCF_044547685.1. Taxonomy (GTDB): domain Bacteria; phylum Pseudomonadota; class Gammaproteobacteria; order Pseudomonadales; family Moraxellaceae; genus Acinetobacter; species Acinetobacter lwoffii_G. Next base: position 19,958 of record NZ_JBIUAT010000028.1, on the reverse strand, counting down.
TTTGAGGTTATTTATAAACTTGCTTGGCATGATATTAGGGTGCATTTCTAGTAATAAATGAATGTGGTCAGCTTCACCATTAAACTCAAGCAAGTCAATTTCCCAATCTTGACAGTTCTTTCTTACGATTTCTTCAAGGCGATTGAGCATTTCATTTGTAAAGCATTTTCTCCTGTATTTTGTTACCAACACTAAATGATAAGTTAGCTTATAAACACAGTGGTAATGTGACTTCATGTTATTTACACCAAGATTAATACTTGTTAAATTATAGGTATGAATGAAGTTCAAATGAAAGCCTACAAGTATCGTATTTATCCGAATGGTGAGCAAAAAGTGCTAATCGAAAAGCACTTCGGCTGTGCTAGGTTTACTTACAACTGGGCTTTAGCACTTCAACAAAAATATTATGATGAACATAAAAAATCACTGAGCCGAAAAGATATTCAGGATCAGCTTGTGAGTATGAAAAAGCAAGAACAATACTCATGGCTCAATGAGGTGAACAGTCAAACCCTACTTAGTGGATTACTTCATGTTTATACGGCTTTTGGAAACTTCTTCAAAGGTCGGGCGAAATTCCCCAAGTTCAAGTCTAAGAAAATTCCACAACGATCATATCAATGCCCTCAACATGGTAGTGTTGATTTTGAAAAAGGCACACTGAATCTACCTAAATTAAAAGGCATTAAAGCTGTATTTAGTCGTCAATTTGATGGAAAGATTAAAACTATCACTATTAGTAAAACAGCAACAGGAAAGTATTACGCATCAATTTTAGTTGAAACTAATCAAGCCAAAGTAACAGCATCAATAATTGAGGCAGATAAAACCATTGGTATTGATTTGGGCTTAAATCACTTGTTGATTCAGTCGGATGGTCAAAAAATTGAAAATCCAAAATATTTACGACAAGCTCAAAATGGATTAGCAATTCAGCAAAAGATATTTGCTCGAAAGAAAAAAGAATCCAAGAATTATCAACGTCAGAAATTAAATGTTGCATGTATCTATGAAAAGGTACGTTTGCAACGCTTAGACCTACATCACAAACTAACGCATCACTTGATCTGTGAAAACCAAGCGACCACGTATGCATTAGAAGATTTAGGAATTAAAAACATGGTTAAGAACAGTAAACTAGCCAAGTCCATTTCGGATGTGGCATGGGGGCAATTCTTAACGCTGTTACAATACAAAGCTGAATGGTATGGCAAGAATGTTTTGAAAATTGGTCGATTTGTACCAAGTTCAAAAACTTGTTCTTGCTGTGGCTATAAGATGGAAAAGTTACCGCTAAGTGTCAGATTGTTTGAATGTCCAAGTTGCAACTTGGTTGAAGATCGTGATGTGAATGCGAGTATAAATATCCGTAATTTCGCTTTAGCTGATGCACTAGGGCTTCGTGCTGTGTAAAGAGTTCCTGTGCCACAATACTTGTCAGCGCAAGTGTGGCATCGAAAGGTGTAATCAATTTGATTGCATGGGTCGCAAAGATTCCCCCACTATAACTTTCAGTTTAGTGGTGGGAGTATGTCAAGAAAAAATCAGATGGTTACGATTCAATTAGATTGGTGCAATTTGATAAATATTGTCGAATTGAGGGTAATCGAGTTAAGCTGCCAAATGGCATAGGATTTGTGAAATTTAGAAAATCACAAGATATTCTAGGCACAATTAAGAATGTGACAATCAGTAAGAGATCAGGTCATTGGTATATTTCATTTGGCAGTGAAAAAGAGTTATTGGAAAATCCAGTACATCCATCCAAAACCGCAGTTGGTGTTGATTTAGGTGTCAAGAAATTAGTCACAACATCTGAGGGTGAGGTATTTAACCCAAAGAACAGTTTTAAAACCAACCAAATTAAATTAGCTAAACTTCAACGTAAGTTGAGCAAAAAAGTGAAGTTTAGTGAAAATTGGAAAAAGTTGAACACCACAATTAACAAGCTACATTATCATATTGCCAATATTCGGCATGACTACCTACATAAAGTCACGACAACTCTCAGCAAAAACCACGCAATGATCGTAGTTGAGGACTTAAAAGTAGCCAATATGTCGAAGTCAGCAAGTGGCACAATCGAGAAAAAAGGAAAGAATGTCAAAGCCAAGTCGGGCTTAAACAAGGCAATCCTAGATCAAGGTTGGTCAATGCTTGTTGATATGTTGGAGTACAAACAACAATGGCGAGGTGGTTTACTCGTTAAGATTGACCCGAAATACACAAGTCAAACGTGTAGCTCCTGCGGTCATGTTGCAAAAGAAAATAGGCTTACTCAGGCACATTTTGAATGTGTTGCGTGTGGCTTTAGCGAGAATGCGGATATTAACGCTTCTCGTAATATTTTGGCGGTGGGACACACCGTTTTGTCTGTGGAGGGTGGATGCGGTAAAGGTTGCCCGATGAAGCAGAAAGCAAGCGAAATCCGTGAGGAAGTCACCTAAGAGCTGATGCTTTTAGAATCCCCCACTTGAATAAAGTGAAAGTGGTGGGAGTATGTCAAACAATGGCCTTAAAATAAATTGTCCAAGACCGACACTTAAAATCGGTCATCGCCCAGGAAGAGAATAATGAGTAAAGATAATATCCGCGAGCATTCTGCCCCTGTTTATGAAGGTATTGAAAATGCACCAGCGCGTTCCATGATGCGTGCTACCGGTTTTAAAGATGCCGATTTTGAACGGCCATTTATTGGCATCGCTTCGACCTGGGCCAATGTCACGCCTTGTAATATGCATATTGATGGTCTGGCCAGAACCGTAGAGCAGGGCGTGAGTGCGGCGGGTGGCAAGGGCATTATCTTTAATACCATTACCATTTCAGATGGCATTTCCAATGGCACCGACGGCATGAAATATTCCCTGCTGTCACGGGAAGTGATCGCAGATTCGATTGAAACCGTGGTCGGCTGTCAGGCTTATGATGGTGTGATTGCCATTGGTGGCTGTGACAAAAATATGCCCGGCTGCATCATGGGATTGGCGCGCCTCAACCGTCCGGGGCTGTTTATTTATGGCGGAACCATCAAACCGGGTGAAGGTCATACCGACATGATTTCAGTGTTTGAAGCGGTGGGTCAATATGCCAAAGGTGAAATCAACGCGATTCAGGTCAAGCATATTGAAGAGGTTTCCTTGCCAGGTCCGGGTTCGTGTGGCGGTATGTACACGGCCAACTCGATGGCCTCTGCGATTGAAGCTTTAGGCATGAGCCTGCCGGGCTCTTCGGCACAGGAAGCGGTATCGGAAGACAAGCAAATTGACTGTGCCCGGGCCGGTGAAGCGGTGATGAACCTGTTGCGACTGGATATTAAGCCGCGCGACATCATGACCAAAGCCGCCTTTGAAAACTCGATTAAAGTCTTGATTGCGCTGGGTGGTTCGACCAATGGTGTACTGCATCTTTTAGCCATGGCACATACAGCAGGAGTGGAATTGAGTCTGGATGATTTCGTGCGGATTGGTAAAGATATTCCGGTGGTGGCCGACGTGCGTCCATCAGGTAAATATCTGATGTCAGAACTGATTGCGATTGGTGGAATTCAACCACTGATGAAGCGCATGCTGGATGCCGGCATGCTGGATGGCTCATGTCTGACGGTCACAGGTAAGACGCTGGCAGAAAATCTGGCCGATGTGCAGGACTATCCGGAAGGCCAGCAGATTATTCTGCCTTTTGATGCGCCAGTGAAAAAAGACTCACATCTGGTGATTCTAAAAGGCAATCTGTCACCGAAGGGCGCGGTCGCCAAAATTACCGGTAAGGAAGGACTGCATTTTGCTGGCCCGGCTCGCGTGTTTGAAGGTGAGCAGGGTGCCATGCGCGGTATTCTGGATGGCGAAGTCCAGCCGGGTGAAGTGGTGGTGATTCGTGGCGTTGGTCCCAAAGGTGGCCCGGGAATGCCAGAAATGCTGAAACCGACCTCTGCGATTATCGGGAAGGGCTTAGGCGCTTCAGTTGCCCTGATTACCGATGGACGCTTCTCGGGTGGCAGTCACGGTTTTGTGATTGGTCATGTCACCCCCGAAGCTTATGATGGCGGCCCGATTGGTCTGGTACAAAATGGCGACCAGATTTCAATTAATGCGGAAACCCGGGAAATGACCTGGCATGTGGATGAGCCGGAGATTGCAGCACGTCAAGCAGCCTGGATCAAACCAAAACCGAACTATACCCATGGAGCACTGGCCAAATTCGCCAAACTGACCTCAGGTGCAGAAACCGGGGCGGTCACTGACTTGAATCTTGACCTCTAATCCATTGTTAAACATTGAACATTTGTTTATCTTAATCGGGCGTAAGACCCTCACCGACAGTCAGGTGGGGGATACAAGCGAGTGGCGATAGCCATATTAAAGATAATGTTTTCTTGGTTTTATTGCTTATTTTTGCTATAATTCAAACACTACAATTCTTTTATAAACAATGATTTAATGAAGATTTTACAACACTACAAGTTTAGGCTTCTGCCTAACCAAGAACAGGAAATATTGCTTAATCAAGCAATAGGTTCTGCTCGTTTTGTGTGGAATCAAATTCTCGCTAAATCATTTGAAATGTTTGCTAAAGATGAATATATTCGTTACGAAAGCATTGAAAAAAAATTAGTACCCCTTAAAAAAACACCTGAATTTTCTTTTCTTGGTCAAACATATTCAGCTTGCTTACAGCAAAAAATACGTGATCTTGCTCAAGCATGGGGTAAGTTTTACAACAAAAAAGAACAAGCTCGTTTAAAGCAAAACAAGCGGAAACCACGTAAACCCAATTTTTTTAAATTGGCTGATGGTGGTGAGATTGAGCTTAGACCACTCATGCCAAGATTCAAGAAGAAATCAGATGGTGAACAATCTTTTAGACTTCCATTTGCAGATTGTGAGGTTATTGGTGATCGAGTTTCTTTGCCTAAAAAAACAGGTTGGATAAGATTTAAAAAATCACAAGAAATTGTTGGTAAAATCACAAGTATTACAATTAAGAAAATTTGTGGGCTTTGGTATGTTTCATTTTGTACTAACCGTGAAATCGAACAACCAATTCATCCATCAAAATCTGCAATTGGTGTTGATCTTGGCATTAAGAAATTAATTACAATATCAACAGGTCAGGTATTTGACCCAATCAATAGTTTTAAAGCCAATCAAGTAAAGTTGGCTAGGCTTCAACGCAAGTTGAGAAAGAAAACCGAATTTAGTCAAAATTGGAAAAAACTTAATTTAAAGATCAATAAATTACATCATCATATTGCCAATATTCGGCATGACTACTTGCACAAAGTCACGACAACTCTCAGCAAAAACCACGCAATGATCGTAGTTGAGGACTTAAAAGTAGCCAATATGTCGAAGTCAGCCAAAGGCTCAATCGAAGAAAAAGGAAAGAATGTTAAAGCTAAATCAGGCTTGAACAAATCAATCCTAGATCAAGGTTGGTCAATGCTTGTTAATATGTTGGTGTACAAACAGCAATGGCGAGGTGGTTTACTCGTTAAAGTTGACCCTAAATATACAAGTCAGACTTGTAGTTCATGTGGTCACGTTGCAAAAGAAAATAGGCTCACTCAGGCAAACTTTAGTTGTGTCGAGTGTGGCTTTAGCGAGAATGCAGATATTAATGCTTCTCGCAACATTTTAGCGGTGGGACACACCGTTTTGTCTGTCGAGGGAAGATGCGGTAAAGATCGCCCTGTGAAGCAGAAAGCAAGTGAAATCCGTGAGGAAGTCACCTAAGAGCTTTTGCTTTTAGAATCCCCCACTTGAGCTAGTCGAAAGTGGGGGGAGTATGTCAAGACTTGATATAAGTTTTTACACCATGCAGGGCTTTTGCTCTGCGATCTTAAAAATAGATTATTCTGTACAGATTCAATTTTTTGAACTGCACACCGTCATCTTTGTCGAGGCCGAACTCATGTCCCTGTTACGCCGTTGGTTTGATCCAATCCGATCGAGTTGGTTTTACCAGAAACCAATCCGTCAAACGGTGTTATCTATTCAAGATGGGCTGAGTATCCATTTAAGACTGGATGATGTGTACAGCTATCTGGCGGTACAGCAGCTGCCCCAGCTCGAAGAAATTTTAAGTCCGCAGCTCAAGCCGCTGAAAGTAATTATTTCTAGTTCGCATGCAGCCCCCCCAAATCAGATGTCTTTTGATGAATGGCAGCACTACACCCTAAATGATGCCAAGATTCTGTCGAAACAGCATCGTTTTAGTTTTCATGACACGCCAGAATTGCCCAGCGCTGAAGCCTTGCAACAGGCGGAACTGATTTTACGGCATACCCCGCTGCGCGGGCAGGATTTTCTGTATTTGCTGGAAGATGTGTTTCATATGTTGTGGCAAAAACAGACCGGAAAATTACGAACCCTTTATGCCATGGCCAGTCGTCATCATCAGCCACAGGACTTTCCCGAACGTATTTTTGACCAGACCCCGATTCTGGCCAGCTATTTTAATTTAGGCGGACGCCAGTATCAGGCAGTCGATGACCTGTTGCGTCTGACCCGGCGTCTGGAGCAGCAAAAACTGCTGACCGGTAATCCGATTTTTATGATCGATCACATTGAATGGCGTGAGCATCTGATCAGTGATGCTGAAGAGCTGAACGAGATCCAGTCGATGGATCCGGAACTGGACTTGTATATCGCGCTGGAAGATCCGATCTCCTGGCTTTTGCTGGCCTATATCAAGGAAGAACTGGCCGATTATTATAATATCCAGTTGAATGTCTATCCCTTGTCCTATCGTGGCCGGGATGAGTTTGACTGGAGTCTGGCCACACGTTTATCCAAACGGACGGACGTAGAATTTACCCCGTTTTGCCGACCGACCGAGCAGGCGATTGCGCCAATGGCACAGTTATTTTATAGCTGCCCCGAGGAACAGCGGATTGAGGCGATGTACCAGATCTTGCAGGCTGTCTGGACCCGTGGTGAAGACCTGTCTTATGTACCCCATTTCAAACATTTGCAGCAACAGTTAAATATTGTCGATTTGACCCAGGACGATATTCTGGCCAAGCTGCAGGACAATGATATGCTCTGTGAAATGAAGTCCCAGCCGAATTTCCCGGTACTGGAACTGCGCATAGATGATCAAAGTTATACATTTAATAGCTTATATCGGGTCTGGATGATTGAAAGTATTTTCAGTAATGTGTTAGAAGAAAAGTATAAGAGTAATAATCAAACTGAAAGTGAACTGAAAAAACATGGAAAAGATCAAAGCTGAATCACTAGAACATGCACGTCAACAGATCGATGCCATTGATACAGCTTTAGTTGAGCTGATCGCTGCGCGTCAATTTTATGTTGATCAAACCACCCGTTTCAAAAAAACTGAAACCGATTTGCAGTCACCAGAACGTATGGAACAGATTGTAGAAAATGTTAGGGCATTGGCGCAAAAGCAGGGCCTCGATCAGGAGTTTATTGAACATCTATACCGTGAAATGTTCCAATACTTTATTCAACGTGAACTGAAAGAGTTTCGTCCTTAAACAGGCTCATTTCAGTTCAACTACGCCGGACGATCTTCAAGCTATGCAGGAGATCTTGCTGTAGCCATGGCGATTTTTAAGCATAACATCGCCTTTTTGCAAAAATAATTTATCCATAAAAAGCCCATTCAGCCAATTGCCTAAAGCCTTGCCTGGACAGGCTTTGCACGGTTTTATAGAAATTGTAGTAAAAAAAAGAAATTGATTTTATTAAATATTTTTACAATGTAAGTTTGATTTAATTTAAAAAGTATATATATTGTATATACATCTTTTGCAAAGCAGTCTTTATTTTGGAGAGATAAGCAATGAGCGAGCAAATCAAAAAAATAAAGACAGGCAAGAAAGATGGACAACTTTTAATTCGTATTCAGAGTACGGAGCGTGATGAATTTATTCGTCTCTGCGAAGAACTGGATACTAGTGCTGCTCGTGAATTAAGAAAATTTATTCGTGGTTTTGTGAAACAACACAAGCCTAACGAATAGCCTTACTAGGGAGTAATACCATGGCTAAGCAAGTTAAATCTTTAAAGCAAGAAATCAAAGCACGTTTGAAAAAGATTTCAAAACATAAAGGCAAATTGAAGCAACTGAAGCAAGCGCTTAAAAAACAGAAATAAGCCAACGCGAATCAATTGCCAGTCACTTAAAACAGTTCATTCTAGACAGACTGTTTTAGGCTACAAAAAAGACCGAACATATATGTTCGGTCTTTTTGCTTGCAACAGGCTGTGCCCAGTCATCGCTGAATTTTATTTTTTATCGACCAGACTGAAGAACCAGTTTAAGAACAGGGCTGCAAACGTTGCCGTACCAATACCACCTAGATTGAAACTACCAAAAGTCAGGGCAAAATCACCCGTACCTAAAATAATGGTCACCGCAGCCACCATCAGGTTCTTGTTCTGCGAAAAATCGACCTTGTTCTCAATCCAGATTTTGGCACCAGCAATAGTAATCAAACCAAAGACTATAATCGAAGCACCGGTCAGAATCGCCGTTGGAATAGTATGAATCACCGCACCAAACTTAGGCGATAAACCCAGGAACACAGCAAAGACACCCGCGACTGCAAAGATGATGGTCGAGTAAACCCGTGTCACGGCCATTACACCAATGTTTTCACCATAGGTGGTCATACCCGGCGCACCCACACCACCGGCTAAAGTGGTTGCAATACCATCTGCTACAAAGGCTTTACCAATATGCGGATCCAGGTTTTCACCGGTCATCGCGCCTACGGCTTTAATATGGCCCAGATTTTCTGCCACCAGAATCAAGGCAACTGGTGCGATGATCAGCATGGCATTGACTTCAAAGGTCGGTGCATGGAAGGTCGGTAAACCGAACCAGGCTGCTTGCTGGATTGGCAGGAAATTAATCGCAGTGCCATAACCCATGACATTGCTGAGCATGAAATAGATCAGATAGGCCAGTAACAGACCGACCAATAATAGCAGGCGTTGCAGCAGGCCTTTGGTAAAGACGGCAATCGAGCCCATGCACATCACGGTAACGAGAGACATCCACATATTAAAGGTGTTGCCCATGACGCTTTTAACCGTGACTGGAGCAAGGTTCAGGCCAATGATCATCACCACGGCACCGGTCACTACCGGTGGCATCAGCTTTTCGATCCAGCGGGTGCCCGTCGCCATGACCAGAAAGCCCATCAGCGCATAGAAGATGCCACATGCGATAATCCCGCCTGCTGCAACGCCAATATTCGGATTCAGTCCGCCACCACCCGCATAACCAGTTGCTGCGATGACCACACCAATAAAGGCAAAGCTTGAACCTAGATAACTTGGAACCCGGCCACCGGTGATTAAAAAGAACAGGATGGTACAGATCCCTGACATTAAAATTGCCAGGTTTGGATCAAAGCCCATTAAAAAAGGTGCCAGTACGGTTGCGCCAAACATGGCAAAGGCATGCTGTACACCCAAAACTACCGTTTGTGCGGGTGGCAAATACTCTGCGGTACCTACTGGTCGTGCATCGATACTGCCCTCATACGGGCGCCATTTGGGAAACCAACTGGACATAAAATGAGCACTCAAAAGATAAATTGTGCACATCATACTCCGGTTTTTTGGAAGTTTTAATCACTCCTTTCAACTTTTTGTTCAAGTTAATTCATTGACTTTTATTTATTTTTTATCAATTGGTAAATATTTTTAATATAAAAGTAGCGTTAAATCAGTGGATTAATCATATAGCTATGCTTAAAATTCACTCATAAAGATTTGTTATTTTAGTTATAAAAAATACGATGCAGTGAGTGGTTTTGGCCAATTCATGTACAAAAAAAGCACATCACCAGGATGTGCTTTGAATGCGAGGGCGAAAAATCAGCCGGTATTACGTAAACCGGCTGCAATGCCGGCAATGCTGACCATTAAGGCATGATCGACCGGGGTATTTTCAGCCTGCTGCTGTTCCAGATATAAACGGCGACGTTTCATCAGTTCAGCTTGCAGTAAGTGCAGTGGTAACAAATAGGGTTTACGTACTTTCATCGACTGATCCAGTACACCGTTACTGCTCAGGAGTTTCGATTCGCCTTTTAAGCTCAACAGGGTTTGTACAGCATCCTGCAAACGCTGACGCAGTTCTGTTCCCAGAACTTTAAGATCTTCATCCTGAGTCAAATGCGATTCATAATATAGCGCCACATTGGCATCGGCTTTGGACAGTACCATTTCCAGCATATCAATCAGGGTCTGAAAATACGGCCACTCTGCCAGCATCTCATCCAGTACCGTGCGTTGTCCCTGATCCAGTACCGCATTTAATGCAGCACCGGTACCGAGCCAGGCCGGTAACATCAGGCGAATCTGGGTCCAGGCAAAGACCCAGGGAATCGCTCGCAGTGATTCAATCCCACCACTGACTTTACGTTTCGCCGGCCGTGAACCCAGTGGCAGCATTTGCAGTTCAAGTTCTGGCGTGACGGTACGCAGGTATTTCACAAAATGCGGATTTTCCCGGACGGTCTGGCGATAGACCTGCACCGATAGCTCGGTCATTTGATGCATCAAGTCGCGCCATTCCTGTTTGGGTTCAGGTGGCGGGAGTAAGGTCGCTTCCAGTGTTGCAGCGGTATAAATTTCCAGATTCTGCAGGGCGATTTCTTCCAGACCGAATTTGAAACGGATCATTTCGCCCTGTTCAGTCACCCGGATCGCACCTGAAATCGACCCTGGCGGTTGAGAGAAGAGTGCCTGCTGGGTTGGCGCACCGCCACGGCTAATTGAACCACCACGACCATGGAACAGGGTCAATTGCACGCCATGTTGCTGGGCGATCGCCGTCAATTCTTCTTGGGCACGATACTGTGCCCAGTTGGCCGACATAAAACCGGCATCCTTGGCAGAATCCGAATAACCAATCATCACTTCATGCTTGCCCTGAATATGCTGTTTGTACCAGTGCATATTGAACAGGGTCGACATGGTTGCGGCTGCACAATCTAGATCTTTCAGGGTTTCAAAGAGAGGGACAACCCGTAGCGCCTGCTTGATGCCGGCTTCTTTCTGTAGCAATAAAACCGCCAGCACATCACTTGGATATTCCGCCATCGAGATGATATAAGCACCCAGAGATTCGCTCGGTTGCTCGGCTAGCGTACGCATGGTGGCAAACACTTCCTGTACATCCGGATGTTCAATCAGGCTGCCTGCTGGCTCATTCAGATGTTTTGGCAGCAACGGACGTTTGCTTTGCAGCTCTTGCAGTAAAAAGTTTTGCCGTGCCTGTTCAGTCCAGGTTTCAAAATTCCCCAGTCCTAAATATTCGGTAATCGCAGAAATCGCCTGACGGTGACGACCCGATTCCTGACGGATATCCAGTTTTAGCAGTTCGATCCCAAAACTGTTTACCCGATAAATAAAGTCCAGCAGGCTGCCATTGGCAATTTCGGCCAGGTTGCAGTCCATCAGCGAACGGTAGCAGGTCAGGAGTGGCTGTAAAAGTTCGTCTTTACTTTTAATCACCAGACTGTCATCGGCATCATTGCCTTTTAATTTTTCTGCCAGCCAGTGTCGGGTCGCTTTCAGGCGGCTACGGGTATCACGTAAATATTCACGATAGGGTTCCGGATGATCCTGACCCAATGCCTCGGAGATTTCCGTACTACATTGCTGAATGGAGAGTTCCCAGCGCAGGTTCTCAATATCGCGTAAATACAGATCGGCAGCTTTCCAGCGTGACAGCCACAACACTTCTTGCGTCACATTGTGGGTGACATTCGGGTTGCCATCGCGGTCACCACCCATCCAGGAAGCAAAACGTACCGGTGCAATATCTAAGGGCAAGTTCTGGCCGCATTGTTGTTCGACCATGCCATTTAATTCCCGGATAAATTTCGGAACCGCATTCCACAAGGTCTGTTCAATGGTCGTAAAACCCCATTTGGCTTCATCGATCGGGGTCGGGCGATGCTGACGAATTTCATCGGTTTGCCAGGCCGAGCTAATCAGCTGTTTCAGATCTGCCAACACCGCCTGACGTTCACGCGGCGTGAGTTTCTGCTGGTCGAATTTGGACAGGGCATTATTGATACCATCATATTTTTGGATCAGGGTGCGGCGGCTGACTTCTGTCGGATGCGCGGTCAGGACCAGTTCAATTTTTAATTCACAAATTTGCTGGTATAGCGTGTCGGCAGAAATCTCCTGCTGTTTAAATTTTTCAAATAACGGTACCAGAGGATTGGGCGATTCTGCAGTGTCATCAAACTCGCTCTGACGGCGACGACGTACCACATGATATTGTTCGGCAATATTGGCAAAGTTTAAAAAGTGGGTAAAGGCGCGGGTCAGCGGCAGGATTTCGGCATCTTCCAGACTCAAAAACAGTTGTTCCAGTTGTTTTTCTGCTTCGACCTGTCCATCGCGAGCGCCTTTGGACAGGGCACGGATCTGCTCGATCTGATTAAACAAATCCTGCCCGGCATGTAATTTTAAGGTTTCCCCAAGCAAATTACCCAGTAAGCGTACGTCTTCGCGTAGTGGTGCATCAATCTGTTGAATCATTTTTTATTCCCTCACATGCATGCTTTGACTATACCGCGACTGCATGACAATCCAAGTCCCCTAGAGACAAAAGTTGCAGAGCATTGGCTGCTTTTTTAGCAACTTTTAGGCCACATACGGTTATCGGCGATCAGTCCGAAGGAAAGGAGTTAATCCGGCAGGGCATATTTCAGCATAAACAGTTCAATGGCCTCGTTAATGATCTGTTGCTGTTCTTCGCTTGAAGGGGGAAGGCTGAGACCCAGCAGGATTTTCTGATGACGGGTTCCGGTCAGCAGGGATACGATCAGCTCGGTCTGTTTTTCTGGAAGATCAACCTGAATAAAGCGGTACTGCTGGGCCAGGGTAAAAAAATCATTCCAGACTGCATCCAGTTTGCTATGTGAGGCCTGATAAAACTGTTCTGCCAGAGGACTTTGCTGCGAGGCCAGTTCCATCAGTAGCAGGTCCAGCTTGATCGCTTCCGGTAGATGAATAATATTTAAAGCGCGCTGACAGGCCTGATAAAACTCCTGCGCAAAGTCACTGCTTGGCTGCAAAAGCTGAGGATGTTCATGCAGAATGGCTTCACAGGTATCTTCAATGGCACAGCTGAACAGCGTCGCTTTGTCCTGGAAATGGTTATACACCGTCAGTTTGCTCACCCCGGCTTCACGGGCAATCTGGTTCATGCTGGAGGCATGATAACCATGCGCTAAAAATAGCGCTTTGGCCGCGCTCAGGATGCGTTGGCGTTTCTCCAGATCTTTCGGTCGTCCTACAGGTATTTGCACAATTTCTTCCAAAAAAAGTCAACTTGGTCATTGCTTTGAGGGTTCTGTTGTAATTAGTGTGCCGGGTGGTATATTAATTAAAAAATAAGCAATTCAATATATCAGCATAGTTTGCCCGAAAAAAGATGATCAGATAAGAGCGAATAAGATGAGCAGGATTTACAGCGTGTTGGCTGGCATGGTGGTGCTTTGCAGCGTGACCTTAACCGGGTGCAGCAAAGATACTGCTGCAGCAGAACAGGAAGTTCCCTTTGTCATGGTGGCCACACCCACCACTTCACAGCATGAATTAAAAAGTTATGCCGGTGATGTGCAGGCGCGCCAGCAAACGGCGCTGGCCTTTCGGGTCGCTGGACAGGTGACCCAGCGCTTCGCCGATGTGGGTGACCAGGTCAAAGTCGGGCAAGTCCTGGCAACTCTGGATGTCAAAGATGCCCAGCTGCAGCTGAATGCAGCACGTGCCCAGCTGGAAAGCGCGCAGTCTGCCACTAAGATTGCTCAGGATGAATTACAACGTTTCAAGCAGTTATTGCCATCCAATGCCGTGAGCCGCTCACAATATGACGCGATCGAAAACCAGTACAAGACCGCCCTGTCAAATCTGAAGCAGGCACAATCCAATTATGATACCGCTAAAAACCAGACTGCTTATAATCAGCTGATTGCCACCAGAAACGGCGTAATCACTGCACGCAATATTGAAACAGGTCAGGTGGTCGCTGCCGGGCAGGCGGCGTATGAACTGGCAATTGCCGGCGAGCGTGAAGTGGTGATTGGGGTGCCGGAACAGGCAATTGCTGAAATTAGGGTGGGGCAAGCGGCCCTAGTCACCTTATGGTCCAAACCTGAAGAAAAATTTGCCGCCATTGTCCGCGAGATTTCACCGGCAGCGGACCAGTCGCGTACCTTCAGGGTTAAAGTTTCCTTACGTGAAGGCAATGGCCAGATCCAGCTGGGACAAAGTGCCCGGGTGTTTTTTCAGCACAGCCGCGACAATATGCTCAGTGTGCCGCTATCCAGTGTCTCGGCAACGGATCAGCAGGCTTATGTCATGGTGGTGCAGCCCGATCATACCTTACGTAAAGTCCCGGTCCAGCTCGGTGCCTATGGCCGGGACAGTGTTCCTGTACTCAGTGGGCTCAAGCCGGAAGACTATGTGGTGATTGGTGGCGTACATCTGCTGCGTAACCAGCAAAAAATCAATCCGATTGATCGTGAAAACCATCGTGTGACCATTCAGGCAGGGAGTTAAGCATGAACTTTAACCTGTCGGAATGGGCTTTAAAAAATAAAGGTCTGGTGCTGTATTTCATGATCCTGCTCGGTCTGATCGGCATCGTCTCTTATTCCAAACTGTCACAAAGTGAAGATCCACCTTTTACCTTTAAAGTCATGGTAATCCAGACCTATTGGCCGGGTGCCAGTGCCAAAGAAATCTCCCTGCAGGTCACTGACCGGATTGAAAAGGAACTGATGACCACGGGACAGTATGAGCGCATCATGGCCTATTCGCGTCCGGGTGAATCCATGGTGACTTTTGTTGCCAAGGATTCCCTGGCTTCGAAAGATGTCGCTGATGTCTGGTATAACGTGCGCAAGAAGGTGGGCGATATCCGGCATGAATTGCCACAAGGGGTACAAGGGCCGTTCTTTAATGATGAATTCGGCGATACCTTTGGCAATATTTATGTGCTCAAGGGTAAAGATTTTGACTATGCGACCCTCAAGGAATACGCCGACCGCTTACAGCTGCAACTGCAACGGGTCAAAGATGTTGCCAAAGTTGAGCTGATTGGCCTACAAGACCAGAAAATCTGGATTGAGATTTCCAATACCAAGGCCATTCAGCTGGGCGTTCCAGTCATGGCGATTCAGCAAGCCCTGCAGCAGCAAAATGCCACCACCCAGTCCGGTTTTTTTGAAACCGGTTCAGACCGGATTCAGGTGCGGGTCAGTGGTGCATTAAACAGTGTTGAAGAATTAAGACAGATGCCGCTGCTGGTCAATGGCAAAACTATTCAGCTGGGAGATGTCGCAGAAGTCTATCGAGGCTTTAGTGATCCGGCACAGCCCCGGATGCGCTTTATGGGCGAAAACGGCATTGGTATTGCTGTATCGATGCGCAAGGGTGGGGACATCATTGCCTTGGGTAAAAATCTGGAACAGGAATTCGCCCGCCTGCAAAAAGCCCTGCCACTCGGCATGGAGCTGCAAAAAGTCTCCGATCAGCCGGTGGCAGTCAAACGCAGTATTAACGAATTTATGAAAGTGCTAGCAGAAGCGGTGATTATCGTATTGCTGGTCAGTTTTTTCTCGCTCGGTTTCCGGACTGGTCTGGTGGTGGCATTTTCCATTCCGCTAGTGCTGGCCATGACCTTTGCCGGTATGCAGCTGTTTGATGTCGGACTGCATAAAATTTCTTTGGGAGCGCTGATTCTGGCCCTGGGTCTTTTGGTCGATGATGCCATTATCGCGATTGAAATGATGGCGATTAAAATGGAGCAGGGTTATAGCCGTTTACAGGCAGCCGGGCATGCCTGGCGCACCACGGCTTTTCCGATGCTGACCGGCACCCTGATTACCGCTGCTGGTTTCCTGCCGATCGCCACTGCAGCATCGAGTACCGGGGAATATACCCGTTCGATTTTCCAGGTGGTGACCATTGCATTGCTGGTGTCCTGGATTGCCGCGGTACTGTTTGTGCCATATTTAGGCGATAAACTTCTGCCGGATTTCAACAAGGATTTAATTCAAAAAGCGCCGTGGTACCAGCGTCTCTGGGCACGTCTGCGCAAACAGCCAGAACCTCAGCCGATTGTGCATCACGCCGGTAAACATTATGACCCCTATCAAACCCGGTTTTATCGGGGTTTTCGCCGTTGGGTCGATGCCTGTGTGACCTATCGTAAAACTGTCATTGCTGCCACGGTCGGAATTTTTATTCTGTCTATTTTAATGTTTAAGCTGGTGCCGCAGCAGTTTTTCCCGCCCTCGAACCGGGCTGAAATTCTGGTGGATCTCAAACTTGAAGAAGGTGCATCACTGAAGGCCACTGAAGCTGCAGTAAAAAAAGTCGAAGCCTTTTTATCAAAACAAGAGGGCATTGATAACTATGTGGCTTATGTTGGGATGGGATCGCCGCGTTTCTATTTACCGCTCGATCAGCAGCTGCCGCAAACCAGCTTTGCCCAGTTTGTGGTATTGGCTTCCTCGCTGGAAGACCGCAATGAAATCCGCAAATCCTTAAGTGACCAGATTCGAAAGTTATTGCCAGAAGTGCGTACCAGGGTGTCCTTGCTGGAAAATGGCCCACCTGTGGGCTATCCACTACAATTCCGGGTGTCGGGTGAAGACTTAGGATTAGTCCGTGAATGGGCGCAGAAAGTTGCAGCCACCGTGGGAGAAAATCCGAATACCACCAATGTACATCTGGACTGGGGCGAGCCGAGCAAAGTCATCAAATTGCAGATTGATCAGGATCGTGCCCGTCAGTTGGGGGTGAGCAGCAGTGAACTGGCCAATGTACTCAACAGCTCGATTTTGGGGGCCGGCATTGATCAGTATCGGGAAAAACGTGAACTGATTGAAATCCGTTTACGTGGTGCTCAGGCTGAACGGGTGGAGGTAGCATCTTTAGCCAGTCTGGCTGTGCCGACCGCAACCGGTACATCGGTACCTTTGGCGCAGCTGGCCAAGATTGAATACAGCTTTGAAGAAGGCCTGATCTGGCATCGTAATCGCTTGCCGACCATTACCGTGCGTGCCGACATTCGTAGCAAACTGCAGCCCGCTACTGTGGTCAATGAACTCAAAGAGCCATTGGAAAAAATCCGGGCAGAGCTGCCGAATGGCTATCTGCTGCAAGTGGGCGGGACGGTGGAAGAATCGGCTCGTGGGCAGAACTCGGTCAATGCCGGCATGCCTTTATTCCTGGCGGTGGTGATGACCCTGTTAATGATTCAGCTCAAGAGCATCTCACGGGCCTTTATTGTATTCCTGACCGCACCTTTAGGCATTATCGGGGTGGTGTTATTCCTGTTACTTTTCAATAAACCTTTTGGTTTTGTGGCCATGCTCGGGACGATTGCGCTTTCTGGAATGATCATGCGAAATTCCCTGATTCTGATTGACCAGATCGAGCAGGATATTCAGGCCGGAGAATCCCCATGGGATGCCATTATCAATGCCACAGTCCGCCGTTGTCGCCCGATTGTCTTGACCGCATTGGCCGCTGTTTTAGCCATGATTCCCTTGTCCCGCAGTATTTTTTTCGGGCCGATGGCAGTGGCCATTATGGGTGGTTTAATTGTGGCGACACTTCTGACCCTGTTTTTCCTGCCTGCCTTATATGCACAATGGTTTAAAGTGAAAAAAAGTTTAAATTCTGTTTAAAATTGTCATAATTTCAGGTGCGAAATATTGAAATTTTCAATATAGTAGCAGCTGAGATTTTTATAATTCAAAAAATAAAAAATTGCTGTTTTGGCCTTACTGCCAGGGCAGTAATGAGGTTGAACCAGACATGACTCCAGTGACATTAACCAAGATGCGACGTTCCGTAGCCGTGGCCTATGTCTTCATGTTTTTGGCCTTATTTACCCTGTTTAGTGGACTATTGGCCTACTGGTTCGCACGTAAAGTCGCTCAAGTTGATTATGCCGAGGTCTGGTTGCAGGCACAGGCATTGTGGATCATGCGTAATATCGTGATTTATACCATTTTGGCGATTTTCGCTGCGCTGTGGTTTATTCCACTGTTTTTCTTTGCCTGGGACAGCCAGTTATGGGTCAAAGCCTGTGTGGTGACCGGGGTGATTTTCAGCTTTATTGCCTTTATTTTCTTGATCAATGCCTGGTTTAAAGGCATCCATAAATTCTCTCAAAACAAAGCTGTGTTCTAAAGCGCATAATTTTTTTCATATTTCCCCTTGTAAAACTCGGTTTCACCCCAATTTCAGACCTCAGTTGAATATTAAACAAAATTCCGTGAGGAGCATCGCCAGACATGGCTAAACGTGATTATTATGAGGTTTTGGGCGTCGCTAAAACCGCTAGTGATGATGAAATCAAAAAAGCCTACCGTAAGTTGGCGATGAAATATCATCCAGACCGTAACCCGGACAATGCTGAAGCTGAAGAGAAATTCAAAGAAGCAGCAGAAGCTTATGAAGTGCTCTCTGATGGTGAAAAGCGCAGCATGTACGACCGTATGGGACATCAGGCCTTTGAAGGTGGTATGGGCGGCGGTGGCGGCTTCGGCGGTGGTTTCAGCGCAGAAGACATTTTCAGCCAGTTCGGTGATATTTTCGGTGGTGCTTTTGGTGGCGGTGGTGGTCGTGGCCAGCAACGCGCACGCCGTGGTTCTGACTTACGCTATGTGATGGAACTGACCCTGGAAGAAGCGGTCAAAGGCGTCAAGAAAACTATTACCTTTACTGCGCCGGCACCGTGTGATGCCTGTGATGGTAAAGGTTCAAAAAATCCAAACGATGTAGAAACCTGCCGTACCTGTCATGGTGCCGGTCAAGTGCGCATGCAGCAAGGTTTCTTCTCGGTACAGCAAACCTGTAGCACCTGTCGCGGTCAGGGCAAGATCATCAAGAACCCATGTAATAAATGTCATGGTTCAGGTGTGTCGGATCGTCAGCAAACTCTGGAAGTCACTATTCCTGCGGGTGTGGATAATGGCGACCGCGTTCGCTTGACCGGTAAGGGTGAAGCAATCCGTGATGGTCAGTCAGGTGACTTGTACGTAGAAGTGGTGGTGCGTGAGCATGAAATCTTCCAGCGTGATGGCGCTGACCTGTATATGGATGTGCCGGTATCAATTGCTGATGCAGCCTTAGGTAAGGAAGTTCAGATTCCTACGCTGGATGGCCGTGTTAGTCTGAAAATTCCGGAAGGTACGCAAACAGGTAAACTGTTCCGCTTACGTGGTAAGGGTGTTAAACCGGTACGTACCAGCATGCAAGGTGACTTGTTGTGCCGTATTGTGGTAGAAACTCCAGTAAATTTAAGTGCACGTCAACGTGAACTGTTGAAAGAACTGCAAGAAACCATGGATGGTGAAGACAGCAAATCATCGCCAAAGAAAAAATCATTCTTTGATCGTTTGTTTGATTAATTGAGTGAAAGTAAAAAAGGACGCTGAGGCGCATTGCTGTCCCACAATTTTTCACAAGAGGAAGCTCATTTGAGCTTCCTCTTGTTTTATGGGTATTTTATCGGGTGAAAATAAAGCTTTTAAAGTTCTTCTTTCAAACAAATTCACTTGAATTATTCTGAGTAAACGTTGAACTGTCCAACCTGTTTTCCCTAAATGTTGAGCGAAACTCACCAATAAATAGGCGATCATCGCAATCCAGATTTGTGTCTGAATTGCGTTCCTGCTGCGGCCTAGAAACGCTTTTAATTTGAGATTCTGCTTAATCGCCTTAAAGAACAGCTCAACTTTCCAACGATCTTTATAAATCGCCGCAATGGTGGAGGCGGCTAAATGAAAGTTATTGCTGAGAAAGCTAAAGTGCTTGCCACTTTGCTGATCTCTATAGTCAAATCATTATAAAACCAATACAATGGTGCAATGAGTTATTCAGAACATTTTAGACGTAAAATTTTAGCTAAGCTTGAGGAAGGTTATT
>NZ_JBIUAT010000027.1:0-37520 GCF_044547685.1 Acinetobacter sp. NPDC052428 | reverse complement strand
TTGCAGCTGTTAAAGTTGTTTTACCATGGTCAACGTGACCAATTGTGCCCACGTTAACGTGTGGCTTATTACGTTCAAACTTAGCCTTAGCCATGAGATCTTCCTTTTTAAACTACTCATGCAGGATCACTGCATGAGCACTTGGGTTTAACTATGAATTAGTTTGGGCTTATAGTAATCGAAAGATTACTCGTCGTCACCTTTTTTACCGCCAGATTGGAACTTAGAAATGATGCCTTCAGCCACGTTACGTGGAGTTTCAGCATATTTAGCAAATTCCATAGAGTAAGTCGCACGACCTTGAGACATAGAACGCATAGAAGTTGCGTAACCAAACATCTCAGCCAATGGAACTTCAGCACGAATGGCTTTAGTACCACCAGGAAGATCGTCCATACCCTGAACCATACCACGACGACGGTTTAAGTCACCCATGATATCGCCCATGTAGTCTTCTGGAGTTTCTACTTCAACTTTCATGATCGGTTCAAGAAGGATAGGATCCGCTTTCATGAAACCATCACGGAAGGCATAAGAACCCGCCATTTTGAACGACAATTCGTCAGAGTCGACGTCATGGTAAGAACCATCAAACAATGTCGCTTTAATGCCAACTACTGGGTAGCCAGCCAAAACGCCATTCTTCATACGTTCTTGAATACCTTTGTCAACCGCGCCGAAGAATTCTTTAGGTACAACACCACCTACAACTTCTTCAACGAATTCGTAATCTTTTTCAGACTCAGGATCCATCGGTTCTAAACGTACATATACGTGACCGAATTTACCTTTACCACCTGTTTGACGTACGAATTTACCTTCTTGCTCAACAGACTTTTTGATCGTTTCACGGTAAGAAACCATTGGCTTACCAATGTTAGCTTCAACACCGAATTCACGCTTCATACGGTCAACAATGATGTCAAGGTGAAGCTCACCCATACCAGCAATAATCGTTTGACCTGATTCTTCGTCTGTACGAACGCGGAATGATGGATCTTCCTTAGCTAAACGCCCTAAAGCGATTGACATTTTTTCTTGGTCAGCTTTAGTTTTTGGTTCAACAGCCAATGCAATTACTGGCTCTGGGAATTCCATACGCTCAAGTGTGATGACATTTTTCTCATCACAAAGTGTATCACCTGTAGTTACATCTTTAAGACCTACACATGCCGCGATGTCACCCGCACGAATTTCTTCAACGTCTTGACGATCGTTCGCGTGCATTTGCACGATACGGCCGATACGTTCACGCTTAGCTTTCACTGGGTTATAAACAGAGTCACCTTGTTTAAGTACACCAGAATAAACACGTACGAATGTCAAGTTACCCACGAACTTGTCGTTCATAATTTTGAACGCAAGTGCGGAGAACGGAGCTTCGTCAGATGCTTCACGAATCGCTTTAGTTTCAGCTTTATCGTCAAGAACACCTTCGATCGCTTTAACTTCTGTAGGCGACGGCAAGAATTCAATTACAGCATCCAACATACGTTGAACACCTTTGTTTTTGAATGCTGTACCACAAAGCATCGGTTGAATTTGACAAGCCAAAGTTTGGACACGTAGACCAGCAATGATATCTTCTTTAGAAAGATCGCCTTCTTCCAAGTACTTGTCCATGAGTTCTTCAGAAGCTTCTGCAGCCGCTTCCACCATGTTAGTACGCCATTCAGTAGCAGTATCAACTAGCTCAGCTGGAATCTCGCCATATTCGAACTGCATACCTTGAGATGCTTCATCCCAAATGATCGCTTTCATTTCGATTAAGTCGATAACGCCTTGGAAGTTTTCTTCAGCGCCGATTGGTACAACGATTGGCACTGGAGAAGCGCCTAAACGAGTTTTCATTTGCTCAACAACACGGAAGAAGTTTGCACCTGTACGGTCCATCTTGTTCACGAATGCTAAACGAGGTACTTGGTATTTGTTCGCTTGACGCCATACAGTTTCTGACTGCGGCTGAACACCACCTACAGCACAGTAAACCATACATGCACCGTCAAGAACACGCATAGAACGCTCAACTTCGATCGTGAAGTCAACGTGTCCCGGGGTATCAATTACGTTGATACGGTGTTCAGGGAATTGCTTAGACATACCTGACCAGAATGTAGTTGTCGCAGCAGAAGTAATGGTAATACCACGTTCCTGCTCCTGTTCCATCCAGTCCATTGTTGCTGCACCATCATGCACTTCACCGATTTTGTGAGATACACCTGTGTAGAACAAAATACGTTCTGTAGTCGTGGTTTTACCAGCATCAATGTGCGCAGAAATACCAATATTACGGTAACGAGAAATTGGGGTTTGACGTGCCATGATTTCTTGCATTCCTAAATTTTGTTGTTTAAAACAGGACGCTTTAAGCTGCATAGCAACTTAAAGCGCTTTGGTGACAGAACCATGACGGTCTTATCACCCTCCTGAATAGGGCCTGTTTTATCTGCTTAGAAACGGTAGTGAGAGAATGCTTTGTTGGCTTCAGCCATACGGTGCACATCTTCACGTTTCTTAACCGCAGCGCCTTTGCCTTCAGATGCATCAAGCAACTCGCCAGCAAGACGTAAAGCCATAGTTTTTTCAGAACGCTTAGCAGCAGCATCTACTAACCAACGCATCGCTAGAGCAGTACGACGGGATGGGCGTACTTCCATAGGAACTTGGTATGTAGCACCACCAACACGGCGTGCTTTTACTTCGACCATAGGACGAACTTTTTCAAGAGTAGTCTCGAAAAATTCAACTGGGTCTACTTTAGATTTTTCTTGAACGCGGTCTAAAGCACCGTAAACGATACTTTCAGCAATAGATTTTTTACCATCTTGCATTACGTGGTTCATGAATTTAGCGATTGTTTGGCTGCTGAACTTAGGATCCGGAAGGATTTCACGAGCAGCGACTACGCGACGTCTTGGCATTTTAAACTACCTATAAAGATGACACTTCAGGTTTATCCAGCATGAGTACAAAGTGTCATGTACTACTCGCTGGCCTTACTATACGTCGCTTGGAATTTTCACAAAATTAATGCAGAAATCAGACAAGCGAGACGATAAAGGATTGCGGTTCTACGTTCTTAAAATTTAATTCTTAACGAATTATTTCTTAGGACGTTTAGTACCGTATTTAGAACGAGACTGGTTACGATCTTTAACACCAGCACAGTCTAAAGAACCACGAACGGTATGGTAACGTACACCTGGTAAGTCTTTAACACGACCACCACGGATAAGAACAACACTGTGCTCTTGTAGGTTATGGCCTTCACCACCGATGTAGCTAGAAACTTCGAAACCTGAAGTTAAGCGAACACGGCAAACTTTACGCATTGCTGAGTTAGGTTTTTTAGGTGTAGTTGTGTAAACACGTGTACAAACACCACGGCGCTGTGGACAAGCCTTCAACGCAGGAACTTTAGATTTTTCAACTAAAGTCGTACGACCCTTGCGGATCAACTGATTTGTTGTTGCCATTTGGCAATTCTCCCGTTAATAAAAAGCCCCAAAAAACTACTACTTTTTGAGGGCATGCAATTGTAATTCAAGATGCAAAATTGGTCAACCTACTCAAGCCAAGCAAATACCGTTTCTCACGACATTTGCCTGCTTTTATTTACCTTCAAAATTCGCTTATTTTTTTGAATTTTTACTGACTTTTTTAGTCACATCTTGAGCTTCAGATTCAGTTTTCGAATTTTCTTGATCGTCTACACCCTGCTGTGAAGTCTCTGTAGCAGCTTCTGCCTCGTCAGCAGCTTCTGGATGCAGTTCAGCTTCGATTTCCGGATCAAATGAAGTTTTGGTTAAAGCCGGTTGTTGCGACTGCTTGTCTGCCGCAGGTTCAACCAACTCATCGTTGAGCGCCTCCAGCCCTTCACTCACCTTTTCATCTTTCTTCATTTCTGCTTCTTCAGAGCTTAGATCATTCTGTTCTTTTTTGACCAGCTTGACTTGGGTAATCGTGTTATTGCCTTCAATCATAATATCTTTATCCATGATCGGCTTATCTTTCGCAGGCTCAACTTCGTGAGAGGCACCATTTAAGAGTTTTGGAGTTGCCTGTTGCAACAAACTGACTGCTTTTTCATAGGCAGCATAAGGAGACAATTGCGAATCCTGATGCTGAATCAGGTATTGGCGTGCATGCGAGAATGCTTCCTGAGCTTTCTGATTTACATCCTCGACAAAACGATGGCTATATACTGCACCAATACCTGCACTCGCCAGAGGTGTCAGTTTGGTTAATCGCTCCAGAATCGAAATTTTTGGCAGATGATTCATCCATTCCCATTTAGCCTCTCCCTCATGACGACTCAGCCATTGCTTGATGGCGCTGACATCATTATCAGAACCTAGCATGGCTTGTAGCTGCGAGATATCATGAGTTTTAAGCGTATTACTTAAAGCTTTTAAACCTAATAACAAGGTTTGCTTTTCTGCAATCAGGCTCAGGTCAATCTGTCTAAAGATATGCTGGACGATTTCCTGATCATCTTCTTTGCTCAGGTCAAAACCATAAGAGCGACCGACTTGATAAATGGTACGCAATGCCATCATTAAAGAAGCAGGAATATCAATCGCGGTGCCAAGCATCCCCGAAGCACCACTCACTGCACCCTGCACCGTTGCAATCCATTTGTTTTGTTCACCCAAAGCCTGTGAAATTCGCTTGGATCGATCGACGTCCTGAGTCAGTTCCTCTAAATCTTTCGCACCCGCCTCATTCAGAATGGCATCAACCGAACTGGTTTGATTACTGAATTGATTCAGACGGTCATAAAAGTAGTTAGATACTTTTTCGGTCAGATCGGGCGAAACAAAATGCGCGACATTATTCACGGTATTAAAACGGCGTCCGAGAAGTTGGCGCGATACATTTGGAAGATGCTCGCGAAGCATTTGCTGAGGATTATCATATTTTTTAGCTGAAAAAGCGCTTTTCGTCTTCGCCGAACCATCAATCACCTGATCGGAGCTGGAAAGCTTCAGCGCTTTAGTCACCGAATCCGGCGCAACATGATTCAATAAATCCAATCCGGTTGAACTGAACTTTTTCGCCACTCCAAAGGCATTCGAAATCAGACCATTAGATTGTTTATTATTAGCATTTACCATTTTTTACCTCAGCATTCATGTGCTTGTATTTGGTATAAATACTAGGTGTAGTCAGCGTTTATCTCAACTTTATTCTGTTTCATTTAGTAAAACCCCTACACGCCGACTCACAAACTCAACCGACTGTCACACGGCATAACATTTGCCATAAGATTTCAAAAGTCTTTCTGCTATCATGTTCCCCATCATGAAATAAGGCTAAGCGCTGGATTGGGCGATTTTAAAACCCAGATATCTGCCGCTGCGCATAGAGCAAACTATAAGGATCTGTAGATGAAACGTGTTGTCATCACTGGCATGGGTATTAACTCATGTATTGGTAATACATTAGAGGATGTAAACCATTCTTTACAAAACGGGATTTCAGGAACACGTTTTAATCCGACTTATGCTGAACTCAATTTCAAAAGTCATGTCAGTGCTGCAGCCGAGCAGGATTTTGATGGGATCGACCGCAAACTGAAACGCTTTATGGGCGTATGTGCGATGTATGCATATAACTCAGCTCTTGCTGCAGTTGAACATGCAGGTTTAAAGGTTGAAGATCTAGCTGGCAATCCACGCTATGGTATCGCGGGTGGTTCAGGTGGTGGTTCAACTGCTTCTGTTATTGAAATGAACGAATTATTGCAAACCAAAGGTGCGCGTAAAGTCGGTCCTTTCTTTGTACCACGTAATATGACCAACACGATTACAGCAAACGTTGGCGTTGCATTCAAATTACAAGGCGTGGCGCATACCATTACCAGTGCATGTGCAACCTCTGCAGATGCCATTGGTTATGCCTACAACCTGATTCAACTCGGCAAGCAAGATTTAATGTTGGCGGGTGGCGGTGAAGAAGATCACTGGTCACAAAGCTTGTTGTTTGATGCGATGGGCGCACTTTGCTCTAAATACAATGACAGCCCTGAAACAGCATCACGCCCTTATTCTGCAGACCGTGATGGTTTCGTGATTGCCGGTGGTGGCGGTTTTGTGATCCTTGAGTCTTTGGAACATGCGCAAGCGCGTGGTGCAAATATCTTAGCTGAAGTGGTTGGTTATGCTGCAAACAGTGATGGTGCTGATATGGTTGCACCATCTGGTGAAGGTGCAACACGTTGCGTACTGATGGCTTTAGAAGAAGCAAAACAACACGGTGTCGATAAAATTGACTATGTAAACACACATGGTACTTCTACTCCAGCGGGTGACATCACAGAACTTAAAGCAATGGAACGTGCTTTCGGTGAAGGTCAGGTTCCTCCATTAAGCTCAACCAAATCAATGACGGGTCACAGTCTGGGTGCTGCTGGTGTTCAGGAAGCGATTTATTCGGTTCTGATGATGCAAAATGACTTTATTGCGCCAAACATCAACGTGACCGAGCTGGATGAAGGCGCGAAACCGTTTGATATCGTGCTTGAAAAACGTGACGCAAAATTGAATACTGTGATGAGTAACAGTTTCGGTTTCGGCGGCGTAAATGCTTGTCTCATTTTCAAAAAATGGGAAGGCTAAGCTGCCCAGTTTAGGGTGACTTGATGGATGCTCCTTCTGATGCTTTCTTGTGGGTAAAAGCATTACATATTATTGCGGTGGTTTGCTGGTTCGCGGCTTTGTTCTACTTGCCACGGTTATATGTTTATCATGCCATGAGCGAAGATGCTGTGAGCCATCGACGCTTTGAAGTCATGGAACGCAAGCTGTACCGTGGCATCATGTGGCCAGCCATGTTGGCTACCTTGATTACGGCGCACTTTCTGGTGGATTGGGGTGATGCAACGCGTCACTATCATGAAGCCTTATGGTTTTACCTTAAAGTCGGCCTGGTCGGCTTATTGGTGATTTACCATCTGGTGTGTGGTTATTACCGCAAGAAGCTGATTGATAATGCACATTACAAGTCACACAAGTTTTGGCGTTATTTTAATGAGATGCCAACCCTGATCTTATTTGCAGTGGTGATTTTAGTCGTGGTTAAACCTACTTTCTAATTCACCTGCTAAATAAAAAATCCCCGATCAGTCGGGGATTTTTTATGTCTGAATATTTAAGGATTACCACGCTGACGCATACGCGGCTTATACAGCAAACGATAGGTCACTGCCAGAATAATCAACCATAAAGGACTGATCATCAGAGCTTTTAGAGTATCAGGTTCCAAGCTTAGAATAATCAAGGCGAATAACAGGAATGCCAATACCACATAAGACATCCATACCCCACCCGGCATTTTAAAGGTCGAGGCGGCATGCTTTTGCGGTTGCTGCTTACGGTAACGGATATAGCACACCATAATGATGCTCCAGATACTAATAAACAGGATCACACACAGCGAACTCGCCAGAGTAAAGGCTTCCATGGTGTTTGGCACAAAATACTGAAATGCTGCCCCCAACATAATAAAAGCACAGGAGAAAAATAACCCTGTGGCTGGTACAGCTCTGCTAGATAACCGCGCCAAAGCTTGAGGTGCTTGTCCGTCACGTGCCAGACCAAACAACATACGGCTGGTCGAGAATACGCCACTGTTCATAGAGGACATCACTGACGACAACACCACCAGGTTCATGATAATGGCTGAAGTTGGAATACCGGCATACAGGAACAAACTCACAAAAGGACTTTGATCCGCAGGAATCAGATGCCACGGTGTGACCGACATGATCATCAGCAATGACAATACATAGAACAGAATGATCCGCGTAGGAATAGCGTTGACCGCTTTGGGTAAGTTCTTTTCCGGATCTTTGGTTTCTGCCGCCATTGTGCCGAGCAGTTCCACCCCGACAAAGGCAAACATGGCAATCTGGAAACCTGCTAGAAAACCGGTAAAGCCTTTGGGAAATAAGCCACCATGTGCCCAGACATTACTAAAGCTGGCGACAGCGCCACTCGGTGCCTGAAAACCGCTAAACACCATATAGCCACCGACAAAGATCAAACCGAGAATGGCTAAAATCTTGATTAGCGCAAACCAGAATTCAATCTCACCAAACAGTTTTACCGTGACTAGGTTAATCGCGAGAATAAACAGCACACAGCCAATACTAATCATCGCCTGCCCCATCGGGGTAAAGGCCATGCCTTCGGGCAGCCAGAAACTCAAATAGTTAATAATCGCCGCGAGATCGGCAATCCCTACCAGCACCCAACCCAGCCAGTACGACCAGCCAATATAATAGCCAGCACCCGGCCCGATCAGGTCATGGGCCATATCAATAAAAGATTTGTAATGCAGATTGGACAACAGCATTTCACCCAACGCACGCATCAGGAAGAAGAACATGCCACCAATGATCATATAAATGATCAAAATTGAAGGGCCTGCCAGGGAGATGGTTTTTCCCGATCCCATAAACAGGCCAGTACCGATACAGCCACCAATGGCGATTAACTGCAAATGTCGGTTAGAGAGTTTTCGTTGCAACTCATGCGGCGACGATTTTACGTCTTCTGTGCCCGGGGTGGTTTTCATTTTTACATCCTTTTTAATCTTTACAACAGCATCAAGCTGAATTTACAACGTTCAGTCCTCGAACGCTTATTATGATATTTTCATACTTTTTACTGCGCTGTTCAGTGAGATTTACTGCACTAAAACGACTTAAATCATTGCATGGGAGATTTCAATATCAAAAATTCAATTAAGCTTGAGCTGCAATGACTGCAATTTCAATCAGCCAGTCCGGATTGACCAAATCTGCCTGAATCGTAGCACGTGCCGGCGTACCATGTCCTTGTAACCATTCCACCCAAAGCTGATTCACGGTTTGAAAATCATCCAGATGCTTGACAAATAATTGTGCAGAAAGCAGCTGGCTTTTATCGGTATTTGCCAGTGCAAGCAATTCTTCAATTTTTGCAAAGACTTCCAGTGTTTGGCCGCGTACATCCAGATCCGTGCTATTTGGCACCTGACCTGATAGATACACAGTTTGATGATGAATCGTCACCGCACTCATGATTTGATTGCTGTTGAGTCGCTGAATGGCTGTATTGTCCTGTGTCATGCTAATCTTCCTTATTTGGGATATTTAAATAAAATTTAAATTAAAAATTTAAGCGTCAATCTGGAAATGAACCCGGGCGGTCACCGCACACATCAGCTCATAGCCAATCGTGCCTGAACTGGCCGCCACCTCATCAATCGGCAAAGCCACACCTTGGGAAGATCGTCCCCAAAGTACCACTTCACTCCCCACATTCGCCTGCGGCAGCGCAGTCAGATCTACCGCCAGCATATCCATACTGATTCGACCCAATGTCTGTGTTTTGATTGAATCGACCAGCACGGGCGTACCGGTCGCCGATAACCGTTGATAACCATCCGCATAACCACAGGCCACAATCCCGATCCGCATATTCTGCGTGGCGATAAATTTGGAACCATAGCCAATGCTCTCACCTGTCTGGATCATCTGAATGGCGATAATTTCACTGCGCAAGCTCATGCTCGGTTGCAGATTCCAGTCTTGAATCGTGTGGGTTGGATAATCTGGTGAACTGCCATACAGCATGATGCCGCTACGTACAATATCGGAATGAAGGGTTTGATGATGCCGCAGAATGGCTGCGCTATTACTGAGCGAGATTTTACCTTCAAGCCCCTGAATGGACTGGCTAAAAATCAGGTTTTGATACTGAATCCCGTCCACGCCAAAACGCTGGCCATCCGCATCGGAGAAATGGGTCATATGGGTAATGGAACGGACAGTGTTCAGCTGTTGCAGCTCCTGCCAGATCTCTGCATATTGCTGCGGCTCGAAACCCAGACGGTTCATGCCGCTGTTCATTTTCAAATACACATCAAACTGTGCATCCGGCGCTATTTCGGCAAACTGTTTCAGCCATTGCACTTGATGTCGGGAATGAATGGCAAAGCTCATTTCATGCTTCACACATGCAAATAAATCCTCAAAAGCGAAAATACCTTCGAGCAACATTAGCGGCTTCTTGCATCCCAGCGCACGTAGCCGCGCGCCCTCTTCAATATCCAGAAAGGCAAAACCGTCTGCACCTTCAAGTCCAGCATAGACACGTTCAATCCCGTGCCCATAGGCATTGGCCTTGACCACGGCAAATACCTGACTATTGGGCATACATTGGCGCGCCACACTTAAATTATGCGCAAGCGCCTGTTGATGGATAATTGCAGTAATCGGACGTGGCATACATTCCTCCTTGAATATTCCGCCTCAGATGGCTCTAAGCCGCGTGGTGATAGCGCGCCAATGACAGACCTTCGGTGCTGATTTCAGGATCACGGGCCAAGACCAGATCGCTGATTAATTTCCCTGAACCGCAGGCCATGGTCCAGCCCAGCGTGCCATGTCCAGTATTCAGGAACAGGTTTTTAAAACGGGTTTTCCCAATAATTGGCGTACTGTCCGGGGTCATTGGACGCAGGCCTGTCCAAAAGCTGGCCTGATTCATGTCACCCCCCGGGAATAAATCACGGGTCACCATTTCCAACGTGCCACGACGGTCTTCATTCAGACCCAAGTTAAAACCGCTCAGTTCAGCCATTCCCCCTACGCGGATGCGCTGGTCGAAACGGGTGATTGCAATTTTATAGGTTTCATCCAGCACGGTAGATTGCGGAGCGAAGGCTGGATCTAGAATAGGAATGGTTAATGAATAACCTTTCACCGGATATACCGGTAAATTCAGTTCAAGCGGTTTAAGGAAATCACGTGAATAACTACCAAAGGCCAGCACATATTTATCTGCCGTGAGCACCTGACCATTCACCAGAACACCTTTGATCTGATCACCTTCTACAATCAGTTTTTCAACGTTTTGATTGAACTTGAACTCTACACCCATCCCTTTGGCATGTTCTGCTAGGGCATTGGTAAACAGATAGCAGTCACCTGTTTCATCATTCGGTAAATGCAGACCACCCACCAGTTTGTCTTTTGCCTGTGCCAATGCTGGTTCTACACGCGCCAGCCCATCGCGGTCCAACAGTTCAAATTCAACTCCAGTTTCTTTCAGAACCTCGATATCGCGCTGAACCGCATCCAGCTGCGCATCTTTACGGAAAATCTGCAAAGTACCTTTCGCGCGGTTCTCATAAGAGATGCCAATATCCCGGCGCAAATTACGCAAACAGTCACGGCTGTATTCAGCCACACGCACCATCCGTTCTTTATTGACTGCATAATGCTGGGCATTACAGTTTTTCAGCATTTGTGCCATCCACTGCAATTGCCACAAGCTGCCATCGACATTAATCGCCAACGGTGCATGATGCTGGAACATCCATTTGACCGCCTTAAACGGAATACCTGGTGCGGCCCAAGGGGTCGAGTATCCTGGAGAAATCTGCCCAGCATTACCGAAGCTGGTTTCTTGCGCCGGACCTGCCTGACGATCCAGCACAGTCACGGTTGCTCCCTGCTGCGCCAGATAGTAAGCGCTTGCCACACCAATCACACCACTACCCAAAACTAATACGCGCATTACCTTAACCCTCAAACATCTTTTCAGTTTATTTCACTAGTATATTTTTGCTTTAATAGTTAAATTCACTATATTCAGACTGTATATTCAGTGAAATAAATATTTTTTCGGGCAGAATTAAAAAAAAGAGGGAAATATTAATGCGCAAATTAGACCGCATTGATCGCATGATTCTAGACATCCTGCAACGCGATGGCCGGATTGCCATTAGCGAACTTGCAGCACGCGTCAATCTATCAACCACACCCTGTTCAGAACGGGTAAAACGGCTGGAACGCGAAGGCATCATCATGGGTTATTACGCCCGTCTAAATCCGGAAATGCTAGAACGTAGTTTGCTGGTATTTCTGGAAATCAAACTCTCAGCCAAATCAGGTGATGTCTTTGATCAGGTGGCACGCAATTTGACTGAGATTCCGGAAGTCCTGGAATGCCATTTAATTTCCGGTGATTTTGATTATCTGGTCAAAGCGCGTTTAAAGGAAATGAGTGCCTATCGCCGCCTGTTGGGAGATTTACTAAAAAAACTGCCCGCTTCTGCTTCATCCCACAGTTATGTAGTGATGGAAGAAGTCAAAGAAAGTTTATATCTGGACCTAGGTATTTAGTAATGATGGCTTTTTAAAGCTACGGACAAAAACAACAAAGCCCCAAACGGGGCTTTGAGATCGAATATTGATTGGACTTATTAAACCTTAAGCAGGAATGCGTAGCACCTGTCCCGGGAAAATATCATCTGCATCTTTGAGCAACGGACGGTTGGCTTCAAAAATTTTATTATACTGATTGGCATCACCATAAAATTCTTTTGAAATTTTTGACAAGCTGTCACCTGATTTCACTGTGTAGAACTTACTTTCCGGCTCAGGACTGCTCACTGTAAGCTGATCATCCACTTTGGCGACATGATCAATATTACCCACGGCCAGAACAATCTTTTCACGATCGGCCTGACTTTGTACCTGACCTCTGACCGTCGCCAGATCGGAGGCTGAGTTATAACTGATGGATAAACCAGTGATTGGAAGGCCCAGACTTTTCACATGGCCGAGTAATTTATTTGCCACTTCCTGAGCAGAAGGCTCTGCAGGTTGTGCTGCAGCCGGCGTTGTCGTTGCAGGTGCAGCCTGTGGTTCCGCAGCAGCTGTATTCTTCTTACCGATACCTTTTACAAAATCAAAAAGACCCATAGCGGACTCCATTCTTGTTGTTAATATCACATCACCCTTATTTTTATAATGAAAACTCTATAGAGATAGTTAGTCATTGGTGACAGAAAGGTAATCGATTGTAAAACCTCCATTCATATAAAAAGCAGATACAAAAAAACCACCTCTAGGGTGGTCTTTATGTTCAGCAAAGCTGAAATCGGCGATTAACCCAGTTTCTTAGAAACGTAGTCAATTGCAGATTGAACAGTTGTGATTTCGTTAGAATCTTCATCAGGAATCGTGATGTCAAAATCATTTTCGAAAGACATAACAAGTTCAACTAGATCTAGAGAATCTGCACCTAAGTCATCCATGAAAGACGCTTCGTTTTTAATCTCTTCGATTTTGATACCAAGTTGTTCTGCAACTGCTTGCTTAACACGTTGTTCGATATCGCTCACAGGAATTCTCCTCATTGCTTGTGGCGTTTTTAATGCCGTTAGTTTAATTGAATCTAAAAAATTTGGAAAGTTTATACTTGAGCTTAACTCATGTATAAGCCCCCATTTACATGCATAACTGTACCAGTAATGTAACTGGCTTTATCTGAAGCCAAGAAACTTACGGCATTTGCGATATCCTGTGGATCACCTAAACGGTTTAATGCCACTTGCTCAGTCATTTTTTTACGAATTTCTTCGCTTAACTGTTCAGTCATCTCAGTCGCAATAAAACCTGGTGCGACCGAGTTTACCGTAATCTGACGACTGCCCATTTCTTTGGCAAGGCTGCGGCTAAATGCTTCAATACCTGCTTTGGCAGCAGAATAGTTGGCCTGACCTGGGTTGGCAAAGTGTGCCACCACAGAACTGATATTGATGATGCGGCCGAAACGCGCCTTGGTCATGCCTTTGAGTACACGCTTAGACAGACGGTAAACTGCTTTCAGGTGAATATTTAAAATATCATCCCAGTCATCTTCAGACATACGCAGCAGCAAATTGTCTTTGGTAATACCTGCATTATTGACCAACGCAAGGACTGGACCATAGTTCTGTTCGATGTCCGTTACCAGCGCATCAATCGCAGCACCATCACGTACATCTAGTACTTTTCCAGCGCCATTTTCAGCAAATTCTGCCGATAATTTTTCCGCACCTGCTTCAGACGTTGCAGTACCTACGACAAAATAACCGTCTTGAATCAATTGCTGTGCGATCGCAGCACCAATACCACGACTTGCACCTGTTACCAGAGCAACTTTACGTTCCTGTGTCATGCACTTTTCCCTTCTGCCGCCAATACGGTGTTTAATGCATCTTCCAGACGAGATTGACTGTCCAGTGGAAGTGCTTTTTGAATATTCGGCAAGCGTTTCGCCAAGTTGGTCAATACATTACCCGGACCACATTCTACGATGTACTCAACACCTTCATCTTGAAGGAATTGTAAGGTTTTAGTCCATTGTACCGACTCATAAAGTTGCGCGGTCAACGCCTGACGCAATTCATCTACACTGGTTGCCGCTTGCGCGCCTACATTTTGTAATACAGGAATGCGTGGTAGCTCAATGGCGGTTTGTTCCAATGCCGGAGCAAACTGTTCAGCAGCAGGTTTCATCAATGAACAATGCGATGGAACCGATACTGGCAATGCAATGGCTTTTCCGCCGTTTTCTTTGGCCAATGCCATCACTGCTTCAACGCGATCTTTATTGCCTGCAACGACAACCTGCCCTTGCGCATTGTAGTTCGCCGCTTCGACAGAACCTTCTCCTGCTGCAGTTGCTTGTGCACACAGCTCAATCACTTTGGCATCGTCCAGACCCAAAATGGCAGCCATCGCACCCACACCCTGAGGTACAGCAGTCTGCATGAGTTTGCCACGCAAGTTCACTAGGTTCGCAGCATCACCCAGGCTTAAAGCACCTGATGCAACCAGTGCGCTGTATTCACCCAGTGAATGGCCTGCAAGATATTTCGGTGCTACACCGCCAGATTCCAACCACACGCGCCATAAGGCAATACTTGCAGTCAGCAATACCGGCTGGGTAAATTCGGTTTGATCCAGACCTTCGCCAGTTTGCGCAATCTGCCACAGATCAAAACCGACGGCTTCAGATGCTTCTGCAAATGTCTCGCGAATACTCGCAAACTGTTCTGCAAGCTCAGCCAGCATACCAGCTTTTTGTGAGCCCTGACCCGGAAACACAAATGCAGTTTTAGTTACGGGCGCTGCTTGTTCGAGTGGTGTAGCAGACATAATAAAATCCTTTCATTCAAGAGGTGTGCTTCTTCAATCCTAACAAGAAGACTGACCAATAAGACCACCTAAATCATTGTGGAGCGCAATTTAGCATGTAATTTTGCTGGCGGTAATTGCCAAATACAACAAAAAACCGATACACCTAAAAATCAAAAACAAAAAAAAGGGAGCTAAATGCTCCCATTTTTTCTACTAAGCTTGACGCTTAATACATCACCAATTATTCAGCAGATGCTTTAGCGAATAATTGACGACCACGGTAGATACCATCTTTAGATACGTGGTGACGACGGTGAGTCTCGCCAGTAGCTTGGTCTACAGTTAATGCATTCTCGGTTAAAGCGTCATGTGAACGGCGCATGTCACGGCGAGAGCGACTTTTACGGTTTTGCTGAACGGCCATGATGGCTCCTTACAAAGATCGAAAAAATGGATCAGAACAAATTCGATTGTCTTATACACAAGAGTATAACACAAAAATTAGTTAAGTTTACCCTTCAAAGCAGCCAAAACTTCAAACGGGTTGTCCCGTTTTTCTTCAGCCACTTCTTCTACGGCAGGTTGATGCTTATGTTCACAAAACTCATGTTTAGGCGACAACGGCATCAACAATAACAGTTCATCTTCTATCAGCGCGAGCAAATCAGCGGTCGCAGGTGCATCATAATCACCTTTGGTCGTTGCTTCACTTTCACCTAGGACGATGAAATCAGCATCCTCATCCAAGCGCTCTATCAGTGACTCATCATCCACAAGTGCCAAATGGAACGAAGAAACCAGTTCAATTTCTACGGTTTCCAGACAACGCTGGCATTCCATAGGAACTTTTGTTTCAACGTGACCATCTAGCCATGCAATACGATGATAGGCATCCATTGATAGCTTACAGTCTATGTTAATCAATTGATCATCAATTGATCCAACAGCTTCACGAGCGATACGAACAAAGCGGGATAAAGGCAGTTGACCTGACCATTTAAAGCCCTGTTCAGCCCATTTAAACGGCTCAATCTGTGCCGGAAAGGTATTTGCTGACATAATTAAGGCGGCAATTCTACAAATTCATCAGTACTCTGTCAAAGATTAAGATACAATTTTGTACTTATTTCGACAGACCATTTGGGTAACTCAAGTCATGCATCTGTTGCAGCCGCAAACAGAAGTGAATGTTTCATCACTCGTTAGCACAATTCCAAGCCTTGATTCTGACAGTTCAACACAACAAGTGCAACTCTCGCCATGGGCGAATTTATCGTCAGAAGCGCAGCAAGTGGATTGGCTCATCTTACACTTTAATCACTGGTTTTCCCATTTAAATGTCACTTTAGTACGGGGCGAATTTGAACCAGAATATTTCCCTGCAAGTGTAGACCGCCCTGCCCGAATCCAGTTTGCCCATGGTTTCTTTAATAGTGCCCTGCATGAAATCAGCCACTGGACCATTGCCGGAGACAAACGCCGCCTGCTGCCTGATCTGGGTTACTGGTATGCCCCGGATGGGCGGACCCGCGAACAGCAGGCTTTATTTGAACAGGTCGAAATCAAGCCACAGGCAATTGAGTGGATGTTTGCCCAGGCTTTTGGCCGTAAATTCCGGGTTTCTTTGGATAACCTGACTGGCGATGGCGGTGATGGCACCAGCTTTAAAGATAATGTTTATGCCCAAGTTCAGGCTTATTTTAATGGTACAGCCAAACTTCCACGTGATGCAGCGCGCTTTATCCAATGTATCTGTATCTGCATCAGAGGTGGCAAAAGTTTACAATCTGATGAATTTATACGTGAAATGCTTGATTAAATTACACAAATCTACCTTTTTTATGATTGCCAGATCTTGCCTGAGCGCCACATAATAAGCCATCAGCCCAAGCTTGGAGTAGTCTCTATGCTGCATTTACGCGTACACCCAGACAATCCGCAACCCCGCTTAATCAGTCAGGCAGTGGAACGTATCCGTGCGGGTGATGTGGTGGTCTATCCTACTGATGCGGCCTATGCGATTGGTTGCCAGATTGGGAACAAGAGTGCCATGGAGCGGATTGCGCAAATTCGTGGTCTGGGTCCAAAACACCAATATGCGATTCTGTGCTGTGATTTGTCCGATATTGCCACTTATGCCAAGGTGGACAATGCCATGTACCGTTTGCTAAAAAATAATACACCAGCCATCACGACCTTTATTTTACCTGCGACCAGCGAAGTCCCACGTCGATTGATGCATCCCAAGAAGAAAACCATTGGTCTGCGCATTCCGAATAATCCGGTGTGTCAAATGTTACTGAAAGAACTCGGTGAACCGTTGTTAACCTCTACCCTGATTTTACCGGGTCAGACTGACCCACTTGATGATCCTTATGATATTGAAATGCAGCTGGGCAAACGCATTGATGTTTTTGTAGATAGTGGTTTAGGCACGTTGAGCACGACCTCTATTGTAGATTTATCTGGTGATCATCCAGAAGTGATTCGTCGTGGTATGGGAGATGTCAGCGCTTTTGAATAAATGACGCTTGAGAAATTCCTACAAACATTCGGGGAGTCAAAATGAATGGAGTTATTTTACTTGCTCCTGAATCAGCATGAATTTTCTGCACAGGATTTGATCTATGCAGAACTGCCTTGGACACTGCAATCCAAGGCAGCGCTGGTCGAAGCACATCCCTCTCCCCATCTCACTATAAATATTGATCATACTGAGTACCAATTTTTCCTGACGTTGGCTCTAGTGAGACAGTTGTTGCAGATCTATTCAAACCAAAATGTATGCCTGGCAGAGTCTTGCCAACGTATCATTGAATTTGCGACCAAGGAATACAATCATTCCTCACCATGAAAATCTAAAACAGCATATGGTGAGATGTTGCAGTTCTATTCTTTTCGATTCGGCAGGTATGCAGTGGCTGGCAAAAACAGTTTAGGAATCTGAACTACGTTCATAATGACGAACCGCAATGAAATTTGGACATTGCGATAGCTTCTGTTCATGATGCATGAGCTCTTCACCCAGTTTATTTTTCAGATACACATGAAAAATAATCTGATCTTCTTCCAGTACATTCAGCATCGCTGTACGCGCTTTGGGTTCCATGACTTTAAAGGAATTGATCGACTCACAAGACATGGCTTGCATATCCAGCTTAATCCGCTCATCCAGCTGGTCGCCCTCATAGGCCATATGCCGCATGTAAAAACGGATATTGGGATATTGGTCCAGCACACTAAAATCCATTTTCATGGCCTGCATGACAGGTCGGGCCTGTTCGGCAAAAGCCGAGAATCCCCCTGATTTCAGTCCTGTGCGTGCTTCGTCTTCAAGCTGCATAATCTGATATTTGGGATAAGCCCAAAATCCCCCGAATGCGATCATCCCAATAACAACCAGAATAAGTGGCATGCTTTCCTCACCTTTTTATTGATTTTTGTGATTCTTGACTATTTTTCGAGAGTATAGCGGGATTTTTGACCAAAAATTACAGGGAAATAGTTTATTAATACTTATTAATTTTATGTTTTTTAATGGGAAATCCGTTTGAAAATCATTCAATATCTGCCAGCTAGCTTATTTCCTCTTCTGATGAGAATCAATTTAACGTAAAAATCACTACATCATTTCCTGCCCGGTTCTGCCATTCTTCTCGTTACTATTTTTAAATCGCAGAGAAATTCCATTATTTTTTTAAGTTTTTATGGCTTTGACGGCTTATTTAATTTATTTAAAGTTACTTTTCCAGTACAATGACAACGCTTAATCTTGTGCTTTTCTTTCGATCAGATACCGAAAATCAAGCCTTTGCATGCCTTTGAAAATTCGCGTGGCCTATAATTGTAATGACTCAAATTATCCATACCACTATGGAATCTTCTCCGCACATTCGGGTTCTGGATGAATGGCAGGATACAATTCCAGAGGATCTGTACATTCCTCCAGCGGCATTTGAAATCTTATTAGAACATTTTGAAGGCCCACTCGACTTTTTAATTTACCTGATTCAAAAAAACGGTTT
The DNA here is from genome assembly GCF_044547685.1 of Acinetobacter sp. NPDC052428. Lineage (GTDB taxonomy): Bacteria > Pseudomonadota > Gammaproteobacteria > Pseudomonadales > Moraxellaceae > Acinetobacter > Acinetobacter lwoffii_G. The sequence goes on along the minus strand of NZ_JBIUAT010000027.1, from coordinate 18,530 downwards.
TGACTTGTTACAGGTCGATATCGCGCCGATTGCAGCACAGTATTTGTCTTATATGGATGCGATGAAATCCCTGAACATCGAGCTGACGGCCGACTATATGGTGATGGCAGCCTTACTGGCAGATCTGAAATCACGTTTGCTATTACCAAAACCGAAAAGCCTGGCTGCGATTGAACAGGATCCAAAACAAGAACTGATTGACCGTTTAGAAAATTATTTAAGAATTAAACAGGCAGCAGAACGTCTGGGCCAGATGCCAATTCTGGAACGAGACACTTTCACCACCAATGTCAGTTTGGGCGAAATCCAGCAGCCGAATGAAGGCTATTCAAGCGATTTATTGCGTGATGCCCTGCTTTGTATATTTAACCGTCCTGAACCCGTGATTCATCAGGTACAACAGGAACCGGTACTGTTAGAAGAACGGATTGCCTATATTGAAAGTTGTATTGAAACTGGCGCAGTGCTCAGCTTTAAGGACTTGTTAAAACCGAGCCAAGGCCGTATGGGTATGGTGGTGACCTTTATGGCGGTGCTGGAACTGACCCGACAACAAAAAATTCAGATTATTGCTACAGGTATTGAAGCCCCGCTCGCGATTCAAGGAGCCAGTCAATGACACTCGATCAAAATACGCTGTTATCTGCAGAAGATAATCTGCATGAAGTATTGATGCAGCTTGAAGCCATTATTTTTGCCAGCGACTCTGCGGTTTCATTGGCGCGTCTGAAAGAAGCTTTTCAGGATCGCTATAGCAAACAGGAATTACGTCAGTATTTACAACAACTTTCCATGCTGATGCATGGCCGTTCGATCGAACTGATTGAAACAGCACAAGGTTATCGTTTTCAAGTGCGTGCAAAATATCGTAATATTATTGCACAGACCTGGCCAGAGCGACCGGCTCGCTTGTCGCCTTCATTACTAGAGACACTTGCGGTGATTGCTTATCACCAGCCAGTGACTCGAGCGGATATTGAACAGATTCGTGGTGTCACGAATAACAGTCAAAACCTACGTACGCTGTTTGACTGGAACTGGATTAAAGAGTCCGGATTTCGTGAACTCCCTGGAAGACCTGCGTTGTTAATGACAACGCCACAATTTTTAAATGCGTTTGGCCTGAATAGTTTGGGCCAATTGCCTCCCCTGCAGGATGCCAAGGAAGCTTTTATGGCCCTCGATGCGAATGCACCGAAGTCATAAATAGGTGAACTGTTGATAATTATTTCTAAGGTTATGCTGTCATGAGTGAAAAGTTGCAAAAGGTGCTTGCACGCGTTGGTTTGGGTTCTCGCCGTTATATGGAAGAAGTCATTGCCGCGGGTCGTGTAAGTGTCAACGGGCAAATTGCCCAAGTGGGTGAACGAATCGAACCAGGCGATGAGCTTCGCATCGATGGTCGTAAAGTTGCCTTCCAGATTGAAGACGAAATCCGTCGTCGTGTCATTATCTATTACAAGCCTGAAGGCGAGATCTGCTCACGTAGCGATCCTGAAAACCGTCCGACTGTGTTTGAACAGCTGCCTGCTATTCCGGGCGATCGCTGGGTAATGGTGGGTCGTCTGGATATTAACTCGACCGGTCTGCTCTTGTTCACCAATGATGGTGAACTTGCGAATCGTTTGATGCACCCATCGAATGAAATTGAACGTGAATATGCAGTTCGTGTCATGGGTGAAGTAACGCCACAAATTCGCAACAACATGCTCAAAGGCGTAGTGCTGGATGATGGTCCGGCAAAATTCGAATCTTTCTCTGAACTCGGTGGTGACGGGATCAACCGTTGGTTCCAGGTCGTGGTGAAAGAAGGTCGTAACCGTGAAGTACGTCGTATCTTTGAATCACAAGGCCTGAAAGTCAGCCGTCTACTGCGTACCCGTTATGGTACTGTGATTTTGCCACGCGAACTGCGTACCGGTCGCTGGATTGAACTGGATAAAAACGATATCGACAACCTGACCAAAGCTGTGGAATTGAAGCCACGTCAAGGTACAGGCTTGTTTGGTATGGCCAAACGTCGTAACGAGCGTATGCAGGACAAACCGATGGCTGCACGCCGTGGCGGTTTCTTGCGTCAGCAACGTCGTGACAGTGATGAGCAACCACAAAACAACACTGGCCGTGAGCGTCGTGATGACAATGCTTATGGTCGTCGTGACAGAGCTGAAAACCAGAATGGTACTCAGTTTGTGCGTCGTGAAAACCGTCCGGATCAAGGTTTTGGTCGCCGCGAAGAGCGTGATGAAAATGCGCCGCGTCGTCCATATGGTGTCAACAAAGGCTTTAAGAAGTTTTAAGTTCTAATTAAACTAAAAGTCAGGCAATTGCCTGACTTTTTTATAAAAATAGAAAAATAATTAATGAAAGAACAATTTCGCCCAGCCCTGTCTGTTCAGTACCAGCCATTACATTTTTGGGTTTTATACACACTCATCTGTTATCTCAGTTACCAATTCCATTTTTATTTAAAGACAACCCAACAAGAATGGTCTTTTGATCTCTCTCTGTTTAATGACTGGGTGATCGCTCTCATTCAACATCCAATCGATATCACAGATGCTTATGTGAATGCTTTTACCCTCCTAATGATCCTTTATGTTTTCATATGGCATTCGATCAGTCGTCGAAAAGTCTTGATTATTAACTATCACAACATATATTGGAGTATTGGTAAGTTTAGAATTAGCCAAACTTTTCAGCTTAATCTAGATACAAAGATTCAATACATTCAAATCCCACCACATGAACCAACAATTCATTTGATTAGACTCAAAAATCAGCATCAAGAATTCACGATTAATTTAGAGCAGTTTGAATCAAGAGATCGTGAAGAAATTCAGCAGCGTTTGCAGATTTTATAATCAGTGTAATTGCAAAATATAGATATAAGAAACGCCCAATAAATTGAGCGTTTTTTATCACAACCATGATTAAGCTTGTACGCCTCTCGGAATCGCACTGAGCAAACGTTTGGTATATTCATGCTGCGGAGATTGATACAATTCATCTGAATTGGCGATTTCAACCAGTTCGCCATGATTCATCACCATGATCTGATCAGAAATATATTTTACTACCGACAAATCATGCGAAATAAAGATATAGCTCAGACCAAATTCATCCTGTAAATCTTGCAGTAAATTAAGCACCTGCGCCTGTACTGATACATCCAGCGCCGAGACCGATTCATCACAGATTAAAATCTCAGGTTTTAAAGTCAGACAACGTGCAATCGCAATTCGCTGACGCTGACCACCTGAAAACTCATGCGGATAACGATAAAAAGCCTGTGCAGGCAAGCTGACCCGCTCAAGCAGGTCCAAGGCCATTTGTTTGCGCTCTGTATCATCCTGACCAATCTTGTGAATCTGCATCGGTTCCATCAGGATTTGTCCTACGGTAAAGCGCGGATTCAGAGAAGCATAGGGATTCTGAAAAATGATCTGGATTTTACGTTGATACTGGGTAAATTCCTGTTCCGACATATCCAGAATATCCCGACCCTGAAACAGTGCCTTACCGCCTGTAGCCTGTTGCAGACGCATTAACAATAAACCGATGGTGGTTTTACCCGAACCTGACTCCCCGACTAGCCCCAAGGTCTTGCCTTTGGCCAGCTGGAAAGAAACTCCTTTTACTGCCTGAAATTCATCTTTGCCAAACAGTCCTTTACGACTATAAAAAGATTTTTTCAGATCCCGTACATCCAGAATAATTTCCTCTCCGCCTTTTAGTCCACGTGAACGTTGCGGAAGCTGAGTATTCAGACGGATATCCTCCAGCCAGGTTGAGCCATCCTGTTTCATAAAATCACTGATCATCGGCAAACGTAACGGACGTTGCGACAATTGTGGACGGCAATGTAATAAAGCTTTGGTATACATATCCTGAGGCCGATCCAGCACCTCCCGAACCGGACCCTGTTCACGGATTTCCCCATGGCGCATCACAATCACCTGATCGGCAATTTCACCAACCAATGCCAGATCATGGGTAATAAACAGCATCGACATCTGGCGACGCTGACGCAGCGATTCCAGCAAGTCCAGAATCTGCTTTTGAATAGTCACATCCAGAGCTGTGGTCGGTTCATCTGCAATCAATAGTTTAGGTTCACAGGCAATGGCCATGGCAATCATGACCCGTTGCTGCTGTCCACCGGAAAGCTGCCCCGGATAGGCATCAATTTTAGTTTCTGGCGTAGGGATCCCCACTTCTTTGAGCAGCTCCAGGGTACGTTGCCGCGCCTGCTTTTTATTCATGCCCAAGTGTAGTTGCAGGATTTCTGCAATCTGCATGCCTACCGTAAATACCGGATTTAGCGAAGACATCGGCTCCTGAAAAATCATAGCAATGTCTTTGCCGCACATCTGGCGCATTTCACGGGTTTTAAGCTTGAGCAGATTTTTCCCTTCAAAGATGATCTGGCTATCTTCTGAAATACGTGCGCTTTCTGCCGGAAGCAGACCCATAGTGGCGAGAGAAGTAACCGATTTACCACTCCCCGATTCACCTACCAGTGCAACCGTGGTATTGGCCGGAATCTCGAAAGAAACCCCTTTTACGGTCTCAATATATTCTTTATTTTCACCTTTAAAACTGACTCGCAGATTTTCTACGCGAAGTAGCGCAGGTGCTGTGCTTGGATTGATTTCAGACATCGTTGCGCTCCTATTTCAGTTTTGGATCTAATGCATCACGGAGGGCATCGGTAAACATCGAGAAAGCAGTCACCAATACCGCCATGGCGATTGAGGCTGCCGCCAGTTGCCACCATTTACCCAAAATCAGCTCGCTTTGTGCTTCATTCAGCATACTGCCCCATGACACCACGCCAATCGGCACACCGAAACCAAGGAAGCTCAAAATGACTTCGGACTTGATAAATGCCACCACCAGAATAGACATCTGTACCAGGGCAATATGGCTGACATTGGGAAAAATATGGACAAACATACGACGCATATTACTCACGCCAATCGCCTTGGCAGCCAGCACATATTCACGTGCCGTATGCTTCATGTATTCAGCACGAACCAAACGGAAGACCCCGGTCCAGCCAGTCAGACCTAAAATCAGGATGATTGATAAAATACCTTTCTGCTGTAACACTGCGGCAATCGCCAAAACCAGTAACAGATAGGGAATTGAGGTAAAGATATTATAAAACCAGTTGAGGAGATCATCGACCCAACCACCAAAATAACCTGCTATTGCACCCAGTGCAGTCCCAATCAGTACAGCGACAAAGGCTGCAATCAGTCCAACCAGAATCGAGGTTTCAGCCCCCTTGATGGTTTTCTGTAAAACATCCTGTCCCCATTTATCGGCGCCGAAGACCAGACTTTGCTTGAGTTCCCCACTTTCATCCATCAGCTGGCCGCCGAGCTCCTGATTAATGGCCTTCATGTCTTCTGCCAGCGGATCGACCACTCCATAATAATCGATGCCTGCACCAGCACCCTGCTCAGCAGCAATTTCAGCATTCAATTCAGCAATGACATCTTTTAAAGGATCAACTGGATTGACTGGTAGAGGTACAGATTCTGCGCCCTGCTCTGTATCAGATACAGCCGGAACTGGCGCTGCACTGATAAAACTCGGCGGTGCATAGCTGACCGCCACTTCTTTATTCCAGTCTTTGGCAATCAGGCCGCTCATTGACAGTACCAGCAGCAGCAGATAAAACAGCACCACATACAGGGAAAACATGGCAATCCGGTCACGTTTCAAACGGCGCATGGCCAGTTGCCATAATCCTGTTGAAGCCGATTCAGGTGCTGCTTCAGCCGCTTGTTCTTTTTTAAATATCGCACTCAGCATAATTCACCTACTTCAACTGTACACGCGGATCGACCCATTTATAGATCAGATCGGCAATCAGGTTGAATATCATGGTCGCAGCAGCGACATAGACCGTAATGGCTTTAATCACAGGAAAATCGGAACGTTCTACCGCAATAATAACTTCACGGCCAATTCCCGGAATACCAAAAAAACGTTCGATCAGGAAAGCACCGATCAGCAGTGCCGGAAGTCCTGCCATCACATCGGTAATAATCGGAATCGAAGCATTGCGCAAGACATGCACGCCCATGATACGGTTTTCACCCAGGCCTTTGGCACGCGCAGTACGTACATAGTCCTGATTGACTTCATCCAGTACAAAACTACGATACAGGCGTAGTGTTGGTGCGATACTTACCACCAACATAATCAGCACAGGTAACAAGGCATATTTGAAAAGATTATCGGCAAAATTATCGCTCCAGCCCTGTACCGGGAACCAGCTCAGTTCATAGGCCAGGAAATATTGGAACACGATGATGTAAACCAGAATACTGATCGACATACCGATCGTACACAGCATCATGATCATGCGATCTGTCAAAGAACCACGAACCGAAGCCACACCCAAAGCCAAAATGATAGAAATAATAGTTTGCAGAATGGTCAGTGGAATCAGAATGGTCAGTGAGGGCCCCAAACGGGTGGTGATAATCTGTGCCACCGATTCTCCGGTACTCCAGCTCACCCCATAATCAAAGGTTAAAATCTGCTTGATAAAGATCCAGAGTTGTACGTAATACGGTTGATCCACACCCAGTTGCTGACGGATGTTTTCAATCTGTTCCGCATTGGCCATTTTACCGGCCAGAATATAGGCAGGGTCTCCGCCTACCCAGTTAAACAGCAGAAATATCAGCAAAATCACCCCGAGCATGGTCGGGATCATTTGCCAAAGCCGTCGAATAATATATGCCAGCATCGCTTGCCTTCCTTAATTTTTTCCAGAGATTTCATTAAAGAAAGCTTTGCTGTCCGGATCACTACCCAAGAAGTCTTTCACCATTTGCTCGCCATGCTTTTGACCACCTTGAGCCAGGACCGTATTGCGATAATGCGCACCGACTTTCTTGTCCATCAGCTGATCGCCAAAGGAGGAAAGCATATCCAGGGCAATGACCTCAGACCACATATAGCTGTAGTAACCTGCCTGATAGCCGCCCATCAGATGCCCGAACTGTCCCGGGAACTGCTGACCGTTAACATAACCCAAGGCAGTTTTACCTTCCATATCCTGCCAGAGTTTTAAAGGCTCAATGTTTTTTGCATCTTTACCATGCAGGGCCATATCATATTGGGCATATAAAGCCTGACGGGCATAATGCAGGCCTCGGCCGTAATTCTTCACATTCTTTAAGCGCTCGGTCATGGCAGCATCCACCCGAGGACATGCTGGCTCACAGTAATCTGCTACTTTTGACAAGGTTTCCAGACGGCGTGCCCACTCTTCATACATCTGTGATGGTGCTTCTACAAAGTCACGCTCTACCGAGGTACCAGACTGTTCTGTATAGCGGGTCTTCGAAAGAATCCCGTGCAAGGCATGACCCATTTCATGCACAAAGGTTTCCAGTTCATTGCTGTTCAAGCCCTTACGGTTAAAATTGGTCACCAGTACCGATACCGGACGACGCTGATTCAGGGTACTGCCGCCATAAGCTCCCCAGACAGCTGCATGCCCATATTTGCCTTCACGCGGGTATTTATCAACATATAATCCGCCCAGGAATTCGCCCGTAGCCTTGTCATGTACCGCATAATATTCCACTTCATCATGCCAGGCCTTGACTTTCACCGGCTTGAACTCAATGCCATAGAGTTCCGAAGAAATAGCGAATAACCATTTTTGCGATGCTTCTGTCGGGAAATAATCCCGCAATTTTTCCTGGTCTACCTTGTATTTGGCCTGACGCAGTTTTTCACTCCAATAACCCTGATTCCAGCGTGTAATTTCTGCTTTCTCTAACGGAACTTTTAAAGTTTCAGCCTTGAACTGGCGTAATTGTTCTACATCCTGCTTTTCTAGAGGTGCAACTTTGGCATAAACCTCATCCAGAAAACCGTTCACTGCTTCCGGAGTTTTGGCCATGCGGAATTCAAGCGCAGAATGGGCATAGCTTTCCTTGTCAAAAAGTTGTGCCATTTCATAACGCAGATCAATGGCCTTTTTCATGAATTGCAGGTTTTGTTCAGTCCCGCGACGCGTGTAAGCGGTCTGGTAGCGTTTGCGTGCTTCATCACTTTCTGCCAGCTCCATAAAAGGCTGATATTCCGGATAATCAAAGCCAAGCAGATAATTGCCCTTTTCATTTTTCTTTAAATTTGCGATGTAACTTTCTGGCAGGCCTTTCATTTCAGCTGGAGTAAATTCAACTTTTTCAGGGTTATCCCGCACATTTTTGGAAAAATCCTGTCCCAGTTTGGTACTTTCTTCAATAATTTCTTTCAGTCGTTTCTGTTTTTCTGCACTGAGTTGTACCCCGGTGTTCTCAAACTGCTCCAGAATATCTTCTAAAAATTTCTGATCAATCGGATCGCTGGCTTTCAGTTTTTTGAACTGTCCATACAGTTTCGGATTCTGATACAGGGTGGTCTGGTATTTGCTGATTTTAAGTTCACAGTCATCGGCTGCCTGACGCAATGCAGGATCCGGATCGACATTACTATATAGTCCTACTGCAGCACCGAAATCCCGGGCTTTGGCATGCAATTCATCCCATTCAGCCAGATAAGGTCCTGCCTTGGCTTTATCTTTAATTTTTTTATTTTCAAATATCTGGATATCTTTTTGCATGGAAGCCAGACTGGCATCACATAAAGACGGAATTTCTGCAGCCTTGAACAATTGCAACAGCTGTACTTGGGTATCTGCCGCTACACCTTGATATCCCCCCATTATCATTAAACATAAGGTACTTAATTTTAAAGACTTTGATTTCATATTCATCTCCAGATTTTTTCTTACTTTTTCGTATTAATATCGATATACATCCATTCTGAAGACAGAATCGGATGAGACTTATGTCCAATAATTTGGGGTTGGGTCAAGGCGTTACGGTAGGTGCTATAGAGCATCAGGGTCGGCATGTTGACTTCGAGAATTCGGGTCATTTTGCGGTAGAGCAGATCACGCTCCGGTCCAGGCGGCATGCTCTGGGTTTGTTCGTATAGACGGTCGAATTCAGGATGCTTGAAACAGGCATTGTTGGTGACATTGATATTCTTGCCATAGAACAACTGCATAAAGTTGTCAGCATCCGGATAATCGGCAATCCATGCAGAACTCTTAAACATGGTTTTACATTGCTTTTCCAGCTTGATGCCTTCAGCAAATGGCATGGCCTTACTGGTCAATCGAATATGAATACTGTCCAGGGTCTTTTTCCAGAACTCACCCTGTTGCTGGCCCCGACTGGTATTCCCAGTAATCAGTTCAATCACCAGAGGTTTACCTTCAGGCGTCTTTCGCCAGCCATCTGCACCGATCTTGTAGTTATAGCGGTCGAGCAACATGTTGGCTGCTTTGACTGAATAGGGAATACTGCTTTTATAGGACGGTGAATAGCCTGCTACTCCTGGGGGAATAGGCATGTGCAGTTTTGCTCCATCTCCCTTAAGTAATACATTGATCATGTTTTCCACAGAAAATGCCATCGCCATAGCACGACGTAAGGCAATTTTTTCTGGCGCGAAACCACCCACGACCGGGTTTTGCATATTCCAGTAATGGTAGCTAATGGAGGGCTCTAAAATACGTGACAGCTTCACTCCCTGCTGAGCCAGCTCAGGCTTTAATTTGTCACCATCGAGGGCCTGTACGACGATATCGCCCTCAATTTCGAGCAGGTCCAGTTCATTTTTCTTAAATGCCAGCATCCGGGATTGCGCTTCTTCAATAACACGCACATCAATAGTGCCGATTTGAGGCATTTTTTTGCCCTGCATGGCTTTTACAATAGCCTGATCTTCTGCACCACTGGCTTTAAAGTCCCAGACAAAACCACGATAAGCTGGATTTGGTTTTAAGATAATCCGTGAGCCTGGTGTCCAGCGACTGAGCACATAAGGACCAGTTCCCACTGGCCTATTCATGACCCAACCCGCTTTGTCTTTATATTTTTCAATCACTTCACGAGCTACTGCAGCGGCAGGCCCATGTGCCAGCAACATCGGAAAGTTCTGATCCGGATTATTCAGCTTTAATATCAAGGTATAGCGGTCTGGGGTCTGAATACCTTCAAACGGATTTTCATAGGCTTTGCCATTTTTTTTGGTTAGGGCCATCCATGCGTCCAGCCCCTTAATTCGGCCATCCAGCAACCAGCTGTTCGGTGAATGCAGCTTTGGGTCCAGTAGACGTTTCAAGCTATAGGCATAGTCATACGAGGTCAGTTCACGTTTTTTACCGCCGAAGACCGGATCATCGGCAAAGTAAATACCCTTTTTGATTTTGATGGTATAAGTCAGGCCATCCGCACTCACTTGAGGCAGACTGACTGCAGTCAATGGCACTAATTTTGCCGGCGAGGCCAGATAATCATAGGTAAATAAGGTCTCAAAAATCGCGGCATTAATCTTGGCTGAATAACGGTCATGGATATAACCCGGATCAAAACCGGTTTCAGCTGCCAGAAATACTGTTTTTAAAACCTTATTCGGGTTGGCAGGATTGCTGGCCCATGTCGGTGCACTCCCTGCCATCATCAAACCGGCCACTAACACCCCACTGGCCAGTTTTTTTAAAGTATTTTTATTCACATTCATACTGGTTCTTAATCTTCTCAAGTTATTTTTTAACAGGTTCAATATCCATATATTGCCAAACTGCTCTGGTCACCGGATGGGCCTTAAAGCCCTGTACATGCGGATGAATCAACCAGTTACGTATCCGGGTATTGTGCAGAATCCATGGATTATCGGCCTCCATCTGACGGTTCATCTGCTCATAATATGGCGTCCGCTGCTGCGGCGGCAGTTTCATCGCGGTCTGGTACAATGCGTCATAGGCTTTTGAGGTATAGCAACTCAGGTTGCCTTGCTGCGCATTTGGCCCATACAGTAACTGGGCAAAGTTTTCCCCTTCAGGATAGTCCGCAATCCAGGCTCCACCCCACATCATATGTTTGCATTGAGTGGCTTCTTTTAAATTGTCAGCAAAATTACTGACCTTGAACTCAATTCGCACCCCGATCGCATCCAGATTCTTTTTCCATAATTCTGCAGAAATCACCGAAGAGCTTGAACTGGTTGAATTCATTTTTAGTATCAAAGGTTTGCCATCGGGCAAGGTGCGGTAACCATCAGCGCCTTTCTTATAACCAAAGCGGTCAAGCAGTTTATTGGCCAGTAATGGGTTATAAGCAATACTGCTTTTATACTTCGGGTCATGTCCACCCACTCCCTCTGGCAAAATCATTTCAGCTTTATCGGCATGACCTTTGTACAGCTGCTGGATAGCTTCTTTCTGGTTATAGGACAAGGCAAGAGCACGACGTAAGGCAATTTTTTCCAGTGAATTTCCACCAATTAACGGATCACGCATATTCATGATGGTATAGGTAATTTCCGGTTCTTTATTCGGATAATGCAGGATGCCTTTTTTCTTGTATTCGCTTTTCAGCTGCTTATTTTCCAGTGCCTGTTCGGCGCCGCTCGCAGTGAGTTTGTCATAGTCCAGTTGTCCAGACTTTAAAGCCAACCAGCGAGACTGTTCCTCTTCAATAATACTGATTTTGACCTTGCCAATTTGCGGCATCTGCTTGCCTTGCATGGCTTTGACAATACGTTGATCCCACTCGGAACCATCGCCCTTAAAGTTCCAGACAAAACCACGATAATTCGGGTTAGCGGTCAGTTCAATACGGCTACGCGGCACATATTTGTGTAACTGATAAGCCCCTGTTCCAACCGGATGCTGACCTGCCCGATGACCATAATGTTCGATCACCTCCCGTGCGGTACCACTAAAAGCCACATAGGCCAGAATATAGGGAAAATTCAGATCGGAACGGGTCAGGGTAATTTGTAAGGTATATTTATCTAGTGCTTTTAAACCGGGAATAGCTGCATCGTAGTTGAACTTGCCAGTTTTTTTAGCCTGCTGGATGACCTGATCTGCCCCAAGGATTTTCCCCTCAATAAAAGAAAAAGAAGGAGAATGATTTTTGGGATCCATGATCCTTTGCATGGAGTAGATATAATCACGCGCCACCAGTTCACGCTTTTTGCCCTGAAATGCCGGATCATCACTGAAATAAATTCCTGGCTTGACTTTAAAGGTATAAACTTTGCCATCCTGCTCAACCTTGGGTAAAGATTCAGCTGTATTTGGAGCCAAGATTGCAGGCCGCGCCAGATAGTCATAACGCAATAAAGGCTCAAAAATAGCTTCAGCAACGCTACCACTATAAAAATTATAGGTTTTGACCATATCAAAACCATCATCAGGTGCTTCGAAAGCCAAGTTTAAAACTTTATCCGGATGTGCAGATGATTTTGCCCAGGAGGTTTGCCCCGTAGTCATGGCCAAGGCCAAAATTGTCATACTGAAAAATGATGATTTCAAATTTGTACCTATTCTTGATCTTGAAGTTTTAATTGCTATAGGAAGTCTTTAACACATCATCCCATATTTGCTTCAATGGATGGGTCAAAGCTGGACAGATGGAATAAACTGAACAAAGCGAATTTCATGCCATCCTCAAAAAATAACGTTTTTTTCCTGTTATTAACTCAAAAAAGCTTATTTTTATTAATCATTTAAAACATTATCAATAACATAATATTTTCCATGAATCATTAATTTAATGTTTATTCTTAAAATCTAGCTTCAAGCCTAGTCTGCACAAAAATAAACCAGACCTGTTTCATATTATTGCATCCTCCCACTGTTTCAACCCAAGAAAATACACACATAAGCAAATGAAATATATAATTATTATCTTATTAAATTATTGTATATTTTATGTAAAAATTATGCACCATGATTAAACTTTATTCAATTTCTCTTTCAGTTTTAGATTCCTTTCTTATTCATTAAATATTTATTTTTTACTTTCTCATGGTTTCCTATAGAGACTTTCTTCAGATTTTAAACCCTACTCTCTTAATATTTCTTCATCAGAATTTAGTAAATCTCTAAAAAAACCAAATTAAATATAATTCTTTCAATCACTTAATGTTTTTTAAAGTTAATAATTTATAAGTTGGCATTCGCTTTGCTTAAGTCCTCCCAGCACTACTTCACATAACAAAAGGGTGAAAATTACGATGAAAAAAAACAAATTGGTCGGATCTATGGGGGCTCCAACAGTTGGCAAGACAATACTCAAGTTAAGTACGCTTACCTTAAGTATGATGTGCTTGTCTTTGGCACATGCAGCCGATGAACCAGAAAACTCTGCCGCTCAACCTACCAAGGTTCAAAAAGTGACAGTGACAGGTTCATCTATTAAAGGAGTAGCTGCACAAAGCGCCTCACCAATCACGATTATTAAAGGTGAAGATCTGGTGAATCAGGGGGTAACCACTGTAGAAGAAGCATTGATGAAAGTCAGTGCCAACCAAGCAAGTTATGTCACAGCACAAAATGTCGGTGCCAGTAATACCAGTGGTTCAACAGCAAATTTACGTGGTCTTGGTTCGGATAAAACTTTAGTTTTAATTAATGGTCGCCGTGTTGCAAGCAGTGCATTTGGTACCGATTCAACCAACTTAAACAACATCCCTCTCGCATTGGTAGAGCGCATTGAAGTCTTACGTGACGGCGCATCTGCAGTCTATGGTGCAGATGCAGTGGGTGGTGTAATCAACTTTATTACGAAAAAGCAATATGAAGGCGTGGGCATTACTTTAGGTGGTCAAATTCCTGAAGAAAAAGGCGGCGAAAAAATTGACGTTTCGATTTTTGGGGGATATGGCGATCTAGATGAACAAGGTTTTAATGTCTACGGTGTGATCGATTACCGAAAACAAGATACGATTTGGGCAAAAGACCGTAAAGTCAGCCGCCGTGGTGGGGTACTTCCTGAATTAGGAATTGATGGCAGTTCAGCAAATGCTTTCCCTGCAAACTTCTACGATCCTATCACAGGTATTTTGGGTAACCCTTATGGGGATAATTGTTTAAATACCAAAGATACTGTTGCTGAAGATGGTTTCTGTTATTTAAATACCCAAACTGTTATTGGTATTGTGCCTGAACAAGAGAATCTTTCTGCGTTAGGTCGCGCAACTTTCAAATTGTCAGATAACTTTAATGCGATTGGTGAGTATATCTATGCACGTGATGAAGTAACCACTTCAATTGCGCCTGATGTTTATAGTCGTAGTGTGACCTTGCCTTATGCCAGTCAATATTACCCTGGCAAAGGTATTACTCCAGCAGTTGATGGCTTGGCGACTAACACATTACAACTGTATCTACGTTCACAAGGCGGTAACCGTGTTTCTAAGTCAATTAACGAATCGAACCGTATCTTTGCAGGGATTGAAGGTGAAGCATACGGTTGGGATATGAATGGTGGTGTTACTTATGCAAAAAGTGATGCGACTGACAGTTTCGTAAGTGGTTATTTAAACCGCAGTAGAGTTCAGGCTGCACTTGATAATGGAACTTTAAACCCATTTGGCCCACAAGCAGCAGCCAATGCCGGCTTATGGAACACTTTTGATGTCAAAGGCGATACCAATCAGGCATCTTTAGAATCCACTACAATTGACTTTACCGTGAGTCGTCCAATCTACACACTGCCTGCAGGTGATGTCGGTTTTGCACTCGGTGGCAGTTTCTCCAAACAAGACTGGGAAGCAACTGTAAATTCTGAAATTGTTGCTCAAGTTCCAGGCAGTGGTATTGATCCAAATAAACCAAAAAGCTCAGGCGATCGTGACATTAGTGCAGTATTTACTGAACTCCAAGTACCTTTATTGACCAACCTGGAATTACAGTTAGCTGCTCGTTATGATGACTATAGCGATTTTGGTGACACCTTTAATCCTAAAGTGGCTTTACGTTGGGAACCAGCTAAAGAACTCATGTTCCGTACTTCTTACAGTACTGGTTTCCGTGCACCAAGCTTATATGAGGTCAATGCTCCTTCGGTCAGAACCTGGACTGGTGCAAGATATAATGACCCGATTCTTTGCCCGGGTGGCACACCAACTGAAACCAGATACCAAACTGAATGTAATACCCAGTTTATCCGTACACAAGGCGGCAATTCTGAACTAGGTCCAGAAGAGTCAACATCTTACATGGCTGGTTTTGTCTTTGAACCGATCAAAAACTTAGTTTTCACTGCCGATTACTATAATATCGAAATTGAAAACTTAGTGGGAACGATTGGTGAATCATCAATTTTTGGTGATCCAGAAAAGTATGCTCAATACTTTGTTCGTAATGCAGAAGGTCGTATCGATCATATCTCAACTAACTTGATTAACTCCGGTGGCTTGAAAACCCAAGGTATTGATTTGAGTTTGAACTATCTTTCTCCAATGACGGCAACTGGCCGCTTCGGTTTTGGTATTGACGGTACTTATGTGATCAAAATGGATTACCAAAGCGAACCAGGCGGCGAGTGGGAAGGTTATGTCGGTGTTTATGATGACCCAGCAGTGGTTCGCTGGAAACATACTGCAAACGTGAACTGGTCTTATGAAAACTGGAGAATGGTGTTTGAACAACAGTTCGTTCGTGGTTATGAAGACTATTCGGAAGAACGTGATGTTGCTGACTACACCGTATACAACATTTCTGGTACTTACAAAGGATTTAAGAATCTGGAGCTAACTGCCGGTATTAAAAATATGTTCGATGCAGAACCACCTGCCTCTGACGTAATGGATAACTTCCAATACGGTTATGACCCACGTTATAGCGATCCAACAGGCCGCGCTTACTTCTTACGTGGTACCTATAAATTCTTTTAATTAATTACTTCGCAAACACTGCTGCCAAGCGGTGTTTGCAGTTTTCCCCGTTTAATTTTAGCCAAACAAAAAATAATGCTGCCTGTAATCAAAAAAATTTCTCATCAGTGCACTATTTCCTGTTTGTCTTAAATTCTAGGAGTCATGATGGGCACAAAGTTTGAAGACTTAGAAAAAAACTCCGCCAAAAAACTGACTGGTATTGGGGTCGTTGTTTTTTTGCATATCCTGGTGGGCCTGGTACTCATGGCTGGTATGGCAAAAGACATTATTAAACCGACGGAACAGCCAGTTGAGCTAATGATTATTCAAGATATTAAGCCGCCTGAACCTGAACCGCCAAAAGAAACCCCACCTGAACCACCCAAAATAGTGGAAAAAGTGGCACAAGTGCCTGAGGTGAAACCGGTTGAAAAAGTAGTTCCTGTACAGAAAACACTTCCAACACCAACTCAACCAACAACTGTTGCAGTACCTACCCCTGTGGCGGCGAGTCCGTCACCAAGTCCAGTTGCAGCACCGGCTCCAGTAGTCGCAGCTGCTCCTGCCCCAGCTCCGCCACCCGCTGGCGTAACTCGTGGTGTTTCACAAGGTGAAGCAGGATGTAAACGCCCAGACTATCCACGTGATGCGCTAATGAATGAAGAGCAAGGTGAAGTTCTGATCTCTGTATATGTAAATACCACCGGCAAGGTCCAAGATGCCAAAGTGAAAAAGTCGAGCGGTAGTCGTGCGCTGGATCGTGCAGCATCCAAGGCTTTCAGTTTATGTACTTTCAAGCCGGCAATGAAAAATGGCGAACCGCAAGAATCTTGGTATGACATTCCCTATGAATTTGTCCTTGACTAACAGATACAACAGATAAAGAAAAAAATCAGGAGATCCATGATGAAAAAATCACTAAAACCTTTAAAAAACATGACTGCTGCCGGTGTAATTGCCATGAGCACTTTATTACCTTTGCAAACAATTTTTGCAGAACAGTCCGCTACACCAAATACCAGTGCTGTCACTGAAATAGCGGTAACAACACCTGCAACAGCGGCTACACCAACCCCGCCACCACTGCCTGATGAAGCTAGCAATGAAAAAGCTGGATACAATCCTTATGGCCTAGAAGCCATGTGGAAAGAAGGTGATATTGTTTCTAAAATCACTTTGTTTATTCTGGTTGTCATGTCGATCGGCACCTGGTACATCATGATCAGCAAATGCCTGCAACAAGGCAAGATTCGTAAACAGGCTAAGCAAGCTGAAAATACTTTCTGGGAATCTTCTTCTCTGGATAATGCCACCGAGAATCTGGACGAAGCCAGCGTCTATCGTTTTATTGCGGAAAAAGGGATCAAATCAACCAAAAATCATGGCGGTACACTACTTGAGCGTATTGATTTCAATACCTGGGTCACTATCTCAATTTCCCGTGCGATCGACAAAATCCAGAACCATCTGAGTGGTGGCCTGGCCTTCCTTGCGACAGTCGGTTCTACCGCACCTTTCGTTGGACTTTTCGGAACCGTTTGGGGGATTTACCATGCACTGACTGCCATTGGTGTTTCAGGGCAAGCATCCATTGATAAAGTTGCCGGCCCAGTTGGTGAAGCACTAATCATGACTGCAATCGGTCTGGCGGTCGCGGTTCCTGCGGTACTCGGCTACAACTGGTTGACTCGCCGTAATAAAGCAGTCATGGAAGAAGTCCGTACCTTTGGTTCTGATTTACACGCAGTATTACTCAGCGGTGAAATTACGACCAATAATCCTGTTAATCGTGACGTGAAGTAAGAGTGAGGTATCAGCCATGGGAATGATGGTCAATTCAAACGACAGCGATGATGAGGTAATTGGAACCATTAATACCACACCTTTGGTTGATATTATGCTGGTTCTGCTCATTATCTTCCTGATTACTGTACCGGTTGCCATTCATACCGTACCAGTCGATCTACCCGAAGAAAGAAATGTACTGTATGAAACCAAGCCAGAAAATGTTCAGCTGGCTGTCAATAAAACTGGCGATATTTTCTGGAACGAAATTTATATTGCAGATAAAACAGTTTTACTGAGCCGTTTACAGGCAGAAGCACAGAAACGTCCGCAGCCTGAAGTGCATATTCGTGGTGATCAGTTAACACCTTATGAAGCAATTGATCAGGTGATTAGTACCACCCAACAGGCCGGTATTGGCAAAATTGCTTTTGTCACCACTCCGCCCGCTACACCTTAAGCACAAAGAAGGATTAAGTTTATGGGTATGAATGTTGGTTCAAATCAAGACGATGATGTGATGTTAGATGTCAACATGACCCCATTGATTGATGTCATGCTGGTCTTGCTGATTATGTTTATTATCACAATTCCTTTGCCGAATAACTCGATTAATATCGATCTACCGAATGGAACGCCTCCTGTAACCGATGAAAAACCGCCTGAGCTGGTGGAATTACGTCTGGATGCACAAGGTAAGATTTTCTGGAATGAACAGCCGGTAGCAAATACCCAAGCTCTGGAAAACTTATTCAAGACAGTAGCGCAAAAAGCGGATCAGGATCAGATTAAAATCAAGGCGGATCGTGCCACTGAATACAAGCATATTGCGATGGTCATGGCGGCAGCTCAAAGGCTGGAGGTCAAAAAAATTGGCATTATGAGTAGGGTCTGTTGACATTTACTGTTCAAAAAAATAGCGAGAAAGTAAAATTTAATCGCCAAACTAAATTTACTTCTCGCTATGCCTCGTACAATGC
>NZ_JBIUAT010000026.1:0-39623 GCF_044547685.1 Acinetobacter sp. NPDC052428 | reverse complement strand
AAACTAAGATGCATTGCATCAAATTATTAGGAGATAAACTCAGTGCAAGGAGTTTTGATAGCCAAGTGAATGAAATCCATGCACGTGTAGCAGTCCTTAACAGATTTACGGAATTAGGTCGACCACTTACCCGAGTTACGCCTTAAATTTAGCTCAATTAGGGGCGCTTTGCATTTCAAATCTTTGTGCAACAAAGCCGTTTATATCTCAGATCAAGCGCGATCTCCCTTGCACGCTTTAAACTTAGCTCAGGATAGATACCTAATGCTTTGGACTTCCTTTGTCCATTTTCCGTGTATCTGATAGACCAATATTTTTTGCCATTCGGATCGATTCGTAAAGACAGACCATTAATATCAGAAAGGCGGTACTGTTTTTCCTGCGGTAGTGCTTTTTTACATTGCACATCAGTAAGTGACATATCTTTATCCCACATAATTAAACTTATTTAGTGGGTCAAATTGTCCCAATTTTGACCCACATAAAGCAAAAATAGGGTCAAACAGCTTAGGATAGGGTCGGACAATACAGCCAATAAAAAAGCCTTTAGACATTGAGTTTAAAGGCTTTTTTAGATTCCGATGGATTACTTCGGAAAGAATTTTGGTGGAGGTGGCGGGAGTTGAACCCGCGTCCGCCAGCACTACGCTCGAGAATACTACATGCTTAGATATCGTCTATTGTTTTAACTCTTTGTGACCCGACGAACAGGGTACAAATCGCGATCCTCTTGATTTAGTACAAAGCCCCGAGGCTTGGCTTTATACGGACTTGTGTGCGTGCGCTTCAGTCGGACTCTCTAACCACAAGTATTCGGAGAGGCGGACAAGCTGCCCTTAGGCAGCTAGAGCGTATGATTCGTCGTTTGCGACTAAAAAATGCAAATTTGATTTACGAGAGAAAATGCGCTCTCGGCATGCATCTATGAGTTTCATCACCAGCGTCGAAGCCAGAAACACCCCCAAAGTACAAGGCAATCATAGCATAAATGTCAAAAATTACGATGTATTTTCTGAACATTTACACAACTTGATGCGCTTAATTACATTATTGCGCTAATATTTTACTTTTCAAGCCAAATAACAGAAAAATTATGAGCTACCTTCTGGCCCTAGATCAGGGAACTACGTCAAGTCGGGCAATTATTTTTAATGAACGTGGACAAGTTCAGGCAACTGCTCAACGTGAAACGCATATACAGACTCCGCATTCAGGTTGGGTAGAACAGGATGCTCAGGAAATTTGGAGCTCACAGATTGCTGTGGTACAACAAGCTTTAGCCACCGCTGGTATTCTGGCAAAGGATATTAAAGCCCTTGGCCTGACTAACCAGCGTGAAACCACTGTAGTTTGGGATCGCAGAAATGGCAAACCGCTCGCCCCGGCAATCGTCTGGCAGGACCGTCGTACCTCTGACTGGTGTAACCGGCTGATTGATCAAGGCTTGATGTCCAAAATTCAGCAAAAAACCGGCCTACGGATTGACCCTTATTTTAGTGCGGGAAAATTGGTCTGGTTTTTAGAGTATGTCGAGGGAGTACGGGCACTCGCTGAACAAGGCCATGTGGCATTTGGTACTATCGATAGCTGGCTGATCTGGAATCTGACCCAAGGCGCAGAGCATGTCATTGAAGCCAGTAACGCTTCTCGTACCATGTTAATGAATCTGCAGCAACAGTCGTGGGATGAAGAGCTACTCGAGCTGTTTAATATCCCGGCTTCAGTCTTACCGAAAATTATCTCTTCTGACTGTTATGTCGCTGACACTGCTTCTGGCTTACTGGGGGCCAATATTCCCATTACCGGAATTTTGGGGGATCAGCAGTCTGCACTCTTTGGCCAGTCCTGTTTTGAGGTGGGCAGTGCTAAAAACACCTATGGTACTGGCTGCTTTATGCTGTTCAATACCGGACATAACATTCAGCTTAGCCAGAACAAGCTGCTTTCTACTCTCGCCTGGCAAGCCCAAGGCCAAACTACCTATGCGCTGGAAGGCAGCGTATTTATGGCTGGTGCTGTGGTGCAATGGTTACGCGATGGCCTCGGAATTATTCAAAAAAGCAATGATATCGAAAAACTGACCTGTAAAGTTGAGGATACCGACGGCGTGGTTTTGGTTCCGGCCTTTACCGGACTTGGCGCACCGCATTGGGACAGTGAAGCGCGTGCCCTGCTCTGTGGCATGTCTCGTGGTACGACTCAAGCGCATATCGCCCGAGCAGCCTTAGAATCAATCGCTTTTCAGGTATCGGATGTCCTCAGTGCAATGCAATCCGATATTGCCCACCCTTTAAAAGAATTACGGGTCGATGGCGGTGCCAGTAGCAATGACATGCTGATGCAGTTTCAGGCAGATATTCTCAATGTGCCGGTGCTGCGTCCGAAAATGCTGGAGTCTACCGCTTGGGGGGCAGCTGCCATGGCCGGATTAAAATCCGGAATATTTTCCAGTCTGGAGGAAATTTCGCAGTCTTGGCAACTTGAACGTGCCTTTGAACCAAAAATGCAAAATGATGAGCGTGAAGCTCATTTAGCCAAATGGCAGAAGGCCTTAAAACGGGCCAAATCAGATCTATAACCTGTATCGATCTGAAGGTCGAAAGCTAAAAAAGCACTGTTAAACAGTGCTTTTTATTTTCTATCTCTTACCCTCAATAAGCATAAGATGCAATCGCTGTAGCAATTGGCTTATCTTCATCATTGACCATGGTCATACGCATGGTGCAGCCCTTACGCCCCAAACGTAAGGTTTCTGCCCGCGCGATAAAATATTTACCACGCCCGGGCGCCAGATAATCCACCCGCATATCCACTGTCGCCAAACGCGAGACTTTTTTAATGGTGTCCGCAATGGTTTCAGGTTCGGCTTTTTTATATAGCTCCCCCATCGCTACAATTCCACCGACACTATCGAGTACCGTGGCCGCAAGACCGCCATGCAAAATTTGAAACGCGACATTCCCAACCATAAAATCCTGCATTTCGACATAGGCTTCGATCTGGCCTTCCACCACCCGCATGCTCATGCCATTATGCTTAAAAAAAGGAGAGCTATTAAAAGCATGTACCAACTGATTTAAGACCACATCAATATCCACCTTTGCCCCCAAGTGTATATTACCTGTCCAGCTTTTCTCTGTCTTAGTCATCACTCTGCTCAAATCCACCGCAATAAAAAACCGCTAATTTATGCCCAAAAATTTCAGTTAGGGCTACAATAGGTGCCTAGTTTAATACTGATTGCTGAGATTTTTATGACCTATACGTTCAATCGTCCCGCGTTTCCTGCAACTCGCATGCGTCGTATTCGTAAAAATGAGCATTTACGTTCTATGGTACGTGAAACGCATCTCAGTGCAGATCACCTGATTTATCCAGTATTTGTACTGCCGGGACAAAACCAGAGCCAAGATATTCCCAGTATGCCGAATATCCAGCGCCTGTCAGCAGACTTGCTGTTAAAAAAATCAGAGCGTCTGCTGGAACTGGGCGTCAATAAACTGGCACTGTTTCCAGTCACACCACAAGAAGATAAAAGCCTGACCGCCGAAGCGGCTTGGCGCGAAGATGGTCTGGTCCAACGCACTTTGCGTTTATTAAAAAAGGAACTGCCAGAAATGGTGCTGATTACTGATGGTGCACTCGACCCATATACCACGCATGGTCAGGATGGCATTATTGATGAGACCGGTTATGTCTTAAATGATGAAACGGTCGAATGTCTGATTAAACAGGGTCTCAGCCATGCCGAAGCAGGCGCAGATGTATTTGCCCCAAGTGACATGATGGATGGCCGGATCGGTGCAATTCGTCAGGCCTTTGAACAAAATGGGCATATCTATACCTCAATCATGGCTTATTCAGCCAAATATGCATCCAGCTTCTATGGTCCATTCCGTGATGCAGTCGGTTCTGCCAGCAATTTAAAAGGCGGCAATAAATACAATTACCAGATGGATGTCGGTAACCGTGCTGAAGCCCTGCATGAAATTGCGCTGGATATTCAGGAAGGTGCAGACATGGTCATTGTTAAACCGGGCATGCCTTATCTGGATATCGTCCGCGAAGTCAAAGACACTTTTGGCGTACCGACCTTTGTCTATCAGGTTAGTGGCGAATACGCGATGCTGGCCGCAGCAATTCAAAATGGCTGGTTATCTGATAGCGTCATTTTAGAATCATTGATGAGCTGTCGCCGTGCCGGTGCAGATGGCATCTGGACCTATTTTGCTGAAGAAGCTGCGCTTAAACTGAAAGACATGAAGTAAAAGGATTTCGGCGCAATGCATATTGCCATTATCGGCGCTGGCATCACCGGTCTGATGTCGGCGCTGGAACTGCTTGAACAGGGATGTTCTGTTACTCTTTTTGATCAGCAGGCCGCCGGACAGGCTGCCTCCTGGGCTGGAGGAGGCATCCTCTCCCCGATGTATCCCTGGCGTTATCCCGCTGCTGTAAATGCTTTGGCCCGCTATGCCAAACCACTGTATCAGAAGTGGAATAATAAACTTCAACCCGTGACCGGGATTGATTTCCAGATTCATGAAACAGGTATGCTGATTTTTGATGAATCCGATTTTGAAATCGGTTTAAGTTATGCCGCAACACATCAAGAGCCGCAGCAACAGGCAGAATTGCTTGATCAGGCTAAACTGCAACAGATCAATCCCAGAATTAATCAGAGCAAATTCAAACAGGCGATTTATTTCCCTGAACTGGCCAATATCCGTAATCCACGGTTATTACAGTCGATCATTCGCTATTTGAAGCAGCATCCTCGTGTCACCTGGCAAGAAGACTGTAAAATCACTCGGCTCAATATTCAGCAAGGCCGTGTAAAAAGTATCTCAGATGAACATGGCCGGGTTTTTCAGGCAGATCAGTATGTGTTCACAACCGGAGCATGGTCACAATACTGGTCACAGCAACTTGGTTTGGAAATTCCGGTACAACCGGTGCAAGGTCAGATGCTGCTGTTTAAAACGCCAGAAAACTGGCTGCCGACCATGTGCATGAATAAGGTTATGTACCTGATTGCACGACCAGACGGACATGTGTTATGTGGGTCCAGTATGCGTCAGGTCGGTTTTGACACCTCACCTTCTAGCAAAATCCGGCAGGATATTTTGCAGGCGTGCATTGAGATGGTACCGGAACTGGCAGATTTTCCGCTGGTCAAACAATGGGCCGGATTAAGACCCAGCTCACCCGAGGGTATTCCCTATATTGGCAAAATTCCCAAGCTGCAAAATGCCTGGGCCAATTTTGGACATTTCCGTAACGGTTTATGTATGGGGCCGGCCTCAGGCAAACTACTCGCTCAACTCATCCTTGAACAAACGCCAATCGTTGATCCAGATCCTTATGATCCAGTCCGTTTATTAGAGCCCAGTCGCTTAGTACTTTAGAATATTGCTCAGTGCTTCTTTCAGAGTTGGATAATGAAACTGGAATCCAGCCTCCCGCAAAGTTTTGGGCTCTACATACTGACCATTCAATACCAGTTGCGATTGTTCTCCCAGCATCATTTTTAAGCTGCACACTGGTAGTGGAAGTAAGGGGTTGCGCTTCAGAATCTGGGCCGCAGTTCGTGCAAACTGGGCCTGACTGCTCTTTTCTGGCGCGACGACATTAAAGATCTGCTCGGCTGTATCCTCAAGTATCAAGAATTCAATCGCACGCAGCACATCCTCTAGATGCACCCAGGTCACTGGCTGACGTCCATGACCAATCCGCCCAAACAGATTCAGCTTAATCGGCAATAGCATCTGCGGAAGAATCCCACCACCTTTGCCAAACACCACCGCAAAGCGAACAATCTTGGTGTTCTGGTTAGTATAGGACAAGGCCAGCTGCTCCCACTTCGCACAGAGTTCGGACATAAAAATATCTTGTGGCGGACTTTGCTCCGTGCAGACCTGTTCCCAGCGCTCATTGGGGTCAATGCCATAATAGCCAACGGCCGATGTTGAAATAATCCGTTTCGGTCTAAGCTGATTTTTTTCTAAATAATCAAATAAATGTCTGGAGGTATCTAAACGGCTATTCAGCAATTTCTTTTTACGCGCTGCCGTCCAGCGGCCTTGACCAATACTTTCGCCAGCCAGATTGACCACATAATCAATCTGATGCTGTTTTAATTCATCCAGCTGGTTAATCCAATGAAAGTCCGGATGTAGTTCAGGTTTATTTTTCTGACGGGTCAGACCAATCACCCGATAATCCCGTTCCAGTAAAAAATGCACGAGATGACTGCCAATAAAACCACTCGCTCCCGTCAACAGCACTACAGGTTTATACATTCGTCATTCTTCGCCTTATTATTTTCTTGATTTAAATTATACGCCACTCATCTTTAGCTTTTTAAACCGAGAAGATCTTTGTAGTGGAGAATTTGTATCTTTCATCATTCAATCAATTTATGAAGATCAGTCGTCACACAATGATTCATCTATACTCACTGAGGTGGATGGCCAAACATTTTCTCTGCCATACGCTGGGCCTGCTTGCCATAAAACCAGTACGTCAGTAGATATAGTGGAATTGCGATCATCAGGAACATGATCAGCACAATACTCATAAATTGTGGCTGCTGTAGATACAGCAAGAAGTCCTGCCAGGCATTCGGATTGGAACGGGTGGCGATGACAATACCGAGCAACAGAAATAATAAATTATAGCCCCAGTAAATCAGGCTAAAACCGAGGGTGAATTTTTTACGCTCTGCCTGGGTCGGCGCACGTTTTTGCTGTTTTAGAAATTTAAAAAGCACCCAAATCATGGCCACCAGATACGGAACAATCGTCAAGACTGCACCCATGCCCATCGGCAGCAAGGCTGCCAGTACACCGCAAATACAAGTAAAAATAAAACATATAACGAAAAACCAGATAAAATAACGACTTAGCGGCAACATATGCATGACTCAGTGATCTTCAACAAGCTAGTATAAAAAAAATCAGGTTTTTTTTCATTTTATTGTCAACCATCCACTATAGGGTGACGTTATATAGGGTACAAGGTACAAAAATTTGGACTGGCATCCACGAATTTTTGCTGACCTTTAGAGCTAAAGCAATAAGTCCAGTGTACAGGGAAATTTTGAATAGCAGCCAAAATCTTCATGTAACACAAATTTGACCGACGATTTCATCATCACTCGAATCGTCGGTTTTTATTTTTTAAAATTCCTATTTTTTTAAAAGCCTGATGGATTGCATGACTTTTCGATGTCTGATGATTTGGATGCGATCATCCAGTAATTTCCATACTGATCAAAATAAATTCAGCTTAAACATCACCAACAATTCGCTGAAATATCGTTTTACAAGTAGATTTTTACCTGTGCTTTTTCCTATAGTAGCAAGGCAGATATCTTGGGGTTCATTACATGGCAGTTCATTTTCTTCACACTTCCGATTGGCATCTGGGACAATTTTTCCATAACCATGACCGTGAATTTGAACATGCACAGTTTTTGACTTGGCTACTTGAGCAAATTAAAACAAAGCAGCCGCATGCTCTGCTGATTGCCGGCGATATTTTTGATGTGATCAATCCAGCTTCCAGTGCGCAAAGACAACTATACCAGTTTCTGGCCGACGCCCACGACCTGGCGCCACATATGCAGACCCTGATGATTGCAGGCAATCATGATTCCGGTTATCGGATTGAACAGGTTGAACCCTTGCTGGCCAAATTCAATGCCAAAGCTGTGGGAATCGTAGGCCGCACTGCAGAAAATACCCTGAACCTGGATCGTCTACTTATTCCTATTTATGATCGGGATAAAAATATCATCGCCTGGTGTCTGACCCTACCCTATTTACGCAGTGCCGAAATTACCGGACTGAATGAACATACCAGCAATAACCAGAACGCGATCAGTTATCTGCATCAACAACTGATTGCCGAAGCCAGAGCCCGCAAACAGCCACATCAGACACTAATTTTAATGTCACATGCGCACATGCAAGGTGGTGAGACCTCGGACTCTGAACGTCCGATTATTGTCGGCAATGAAGAGGCTCTGTCGACGGCGCTGTTTGATGATGTGATTGATTATGTCGCGCTGGGGCATTTGCATAAACCGCAAAAGGTCGGTCAGCCGCATATTCGCTATAGTGGTTCCCCGATTCCGCTGTCATTTAGTGAAATCCATTACCAGCATCAGGTGGTTGAAGTCCGGATTGACCCCGAACAAAACCCGGAAAACCGCTTTCAGTACGATGCCTTAAGCATTCCGCGTACTGTCGAGCTGTTCCGCGTTCGTGAAAAGCTGGAAAATTTAATCACTACAATTCAGGCCTTGCCTGCCGGAGAAATCGAGCAGCTTTCTGCACGGCATTTTCTGGAGGTGGAATACACGACCGATGCGCCGCCTCCGGTAGATCTGCGTCAGCAAATAGAACAGGCCCTACCTGCTAACCGTTACCGACTGCTGCGCATCAGCCGGATTTACCAGCAACAGGTCGACCTTAGTTCAAGCCAGTCTAAAATTGATCTGGCACCCCCTACTCCGGAATCGCTATTTTTCAATATCTGGAAAAAAATGGGCTATGAGCAGGATCACTCGGTACAACGGGATTTTCAGGAATTACTGAATGAAGCCCAACACGAACTTGCACAAAAACAACAAGCCTAGGAGCGGCCATGAAAATTTTACGTCTAAGTCTTCATAATCTGGCCTCCCTCACCGGCACCCATCATATTGATTTTGAATCGAGTCCTTTGGCTCATGCCGGCCTGATTGCCATCACCGGCAAAACTGGTGCCGGAAAATCTACCCTGCTCGATGCCATGTGCCTGGCGCTTTACAATGAAATTCCACGTTTAAAAGGTGCGACAGGCAGCTTGAAAGATGCTGGCGGTCAGGATGTTTCCATCAAGGATTCCAAGAATATTCTGCGCCGTGGCTGCGTGCATGGTTTTGCCGAACTGGAATTTATTGCACTCGACAGCAAACGCTATATGGCACGCTGGGAAATTAAACGGGCACGCCAGAAAGTCGATGGCAATCTAAAAGTAGACCGCTACGTCAAATGTCTGGATGACGACACGACACTGACGCAAAAAATATCGGAAGTCACCCCGCTCATTGAAAAACTGGTGGGCTTAAGTTTTGAGCAGTTTACCCGCGCAGTGTTGCTCGCACAGTCGGAAGTCGGCGCATTTTTAAAAGCCAAAGATAATGAGCGTGCAGATTTACTGGAATATCTCACCAATTCGCAGATTTTCAGTCTAGTTAGTCAGAAAGCCGCAGAGAAATTCAGCGAAGTCAAAAACAAGCGCAACGATCTGGAAAAGCTGATCGGGCATATTGAAATTCTGTCTGAAGAAGACATCAGCGCTTTACAACAGCAGCAGAACTCTTTGTCTTTGCAACTTCAGAATTTGCAGCAATCAGAAAAACTGCTAGAAAATGAGAAACAATGGCATCTGGACCGACATAAACTCTATGCAGAAGTCCATGCCAAAAAAGAAGTCTACGAAGTACAGCAAGATGCAGTAAATAAATCTGCAGGACAGCAACAGCTACTGGAGCAGCTGGATGAATTCCAGTCGATTCGGGATCAGTTTGTGAGTCGTACCCGTCTAGCCCCTCAAAAAGAGCAGATTCAGCACCAGCACACCCAATTTACGCTGGAATTTGAAACGCTCAAACAGAGCTTTGTAGCAGAAGAAGCCAAACTTACAGCCTTACAACAACAGCAGCACCAGTTTCAGCAACACTTGGCAAACCTGAAACCGCATCTGGAGGCAGGTTTAAGGCTGGATCATGCAATTGATACGGTATCAGAGCGGTACAAAAAACTGCATGCAGAGCAAAGCCAGTTTCAAACCCTTCGTCTACAGCCTTTAGAAGAACAACTGCGACAGCAACAACAGACTTTGAATCAGCTACAAGCTCGGCAAGAAAAGGTTGCACAACAATTGGCTGAATCTGGCTTTTTAAATGTGTTCGATCTGGAGCCGCAAAGTACCTTGCAACGCATACAAGACTTTATGCGTCAGTATCAGCAACTGCAGCAACAGAATCCGGACAGCCTGAAGCAGCCTTTACCTGAACTGGAAAAAACCGTTACAGTACTTTCAGGAAATCTGAACCAGTGGATACAACAGCATCATAGTCTGGAACAGCTGGAAGATCATCTCAAAACCATTCAGGAAGTGCGTCAGCAACGCCAAGCGGAACAGCGTCAGCTCGACCTGCTGCAACAGCAGGTACAACAGATCGTTCAACAATCACAAGAATTTGAACAACTGCAATCTGCTGTACATAGCCAACAGCAGCAACTGAAAATGCAGCAAGAGGCCGAACAGGCATTGCATCAGCAGATTCAGACTGAACAACAGGCATATGAACACCTAGAACAAATACTTGCCCAGCAACGTTTATTGCATGCGCAAAGTGTGCAGGATCTTCGTGCCCAGTTAAAACCGGATGAGCCATGCATGGTCTGTGGGAGTATGGCCCATCCTTTTGTCGATGCCGCCCATGAACGTCTGGAACAGAGCCTGAGCCAGTTACAGGAGCAACAGTTACGGCAGGCAAAACAGCAGCTCGATCAGCAACTGCAATCTCAGCAGCAGCAACGCATTGAAATATCCAAAGCACAAACAGTAATTGAGCAACAGCAACAGCGTTGCCAGATCCTGCAAAACCAGATTCAACAATCCTCTGCTGACTGTAAATCTCAACTACTTAAACTGGAAGTGGTTACCGAGCAGCACAATGATCTTCCTACATTCATCCAGTTACTGGCGAATCATACTCAAAGTCTGGTTCAGCAGCTAGAACTGTCACAACAGCAGGAACAACAGCTCCAGCAACAATTATACCAATGGCGTCAACAGCAACAGCAATTGCACCAATTACAACTGGCTCTACAGCAACTTCAGCAACTCGACCAGCTGATACATCCAGTTTTAAGCGTACTGCCCGAGCAGTACCAGTCGCAGCCACCTATGCTCTGCTTACCTCAGTTGCAACGACAATTAGACCAGCGCATGCAGCACTTGGCAGTACAAAAGCAGCTGGAATCTGACCTGCATCAACAGCAGCAAATATTGGAAAAGAGCCAGTATCAACTACAATTGGAACAGCAAAATTTTGCTCAATTGGGCCAGTCTGTAGAGCAGTTGATTCAGCAAGGCAAAGATCTGCGTCAACAACTGGCTGAACTGACCAAAGAGCATGCAGGACAAGTCTACCGTGTCGCTGCAGAATGGCGTGATGCACTAGAGCTACAAGCCAAGACCTTAGAGCAGACTTTAGAACAACAGCGTCAATGCACGGCGCAAGCCGAAAAACGGTGGCATCAAACCCACTTGAAACTGCAAGAATTTATCAGCCAACTTCAGCAGATCGATCGGCAATTGGCTCAATATCAGCAAGATATTCAGGCATGGCAAGCAGCACATCCGCAAGTGATGGCGGCTCAAATTGAACAATGGCTCAGTATTGATCTGAGCACCCATCAACGGATTCGTCAGAATCTGGCCAACCAGAAACAAGCACTCGAAAATGCCAGAACAGCTTGGCAATTACTGGAAGAACAATATCAGGCCCATTTAAAACTACAGCCAGAACATAAATTTGAGGAAATTGAGCAAAAGCTTGGCATGCTGCATCAGGAAAAAATAATGCAGCAGGAAGTGCTCAATGAAACTGATGCCAAACTGCGTATGAATGCCAATAATCAAAACACCTATGCCAAATATCAGCAGCAAATTGAGCAGATTAAAGCCGAAGAATACCGTTGGGGTCGTATTTACGATCTGATCGGACATAAGGAAGGCACCAAATTTCAGAAAATTGCTCAGGAACATCATCTGGATATTCTGGTGGAATATGCAAATCAGCAGTTGCAACCGTTGGCACCCCGCTATCAGTTACACCGTATTCCGGACAGCCTGAGTTTGGCGATTATTGATCTGGACATGAATAGTGAAGTCCGCCCTGTGCTGTCCCTATCGGGGGGTGAAACCTTTCTGGTTTCATTGGCTTTGGCTTTGGCGATTGCCAATATGGCCTCCGGCTCCATGAAACTGGAATCACTGTTTATTGATGAAGGTTTCGGAACGCTCGATCCGGCATCCTTACATATGGTCATGAATGCGCTGGATCATTTGCAAAGCCAGGGCCGTAAAGTCGTCTTGATCTCACATATACAGGAAATGCATGAACGGATTCCGGTACAAATTCAGGTCAAGCCTGTCGGTGCAGGCGCCAGTACTATTCAGATTATAGGTTAAAGATCATGGATACTGCCCCGAATACGCTCTCGCCCTATTTCAGCCTACAGCTTGAGAGCCTACGGGGGATCAGTGCCATTGTGGTGCTGTTCAGTCACTGCTTTCAGGCATTTATTGGGCCTTTCGATACCAGCATTTATTCATGGATACGTCTGCTTGGGCAGGCTGCAGTCATGATTTTCTTTGCCTTAAGTGGCTATCTGATCGGCTATTCGATCCAGCACAACATTCATCAACATGGTCAATTTAATCTGCGCCGTTATGCCCAACAGCGTTACCGCAGAATTTTACCACCCTTCCTGTTCGCAATGGGGTTGACGCTGGTTTTATATCTGCTTGCTCCACTATTATTTACCAGCCATACCCATGCTTTTCAACACAGTTTTGGCATGATGATCCGGACTGACTATAGTGTAGACATGATGGAATTTGTGGGCTCGCTGCTATTTTTGAATGGCTTTGTAACACCAACGGTTTCAGCCAATGCTGCGCTCTGGAGTCTGAGCTATGAAGTGTGGTTTTATGTGCTGGCCGGATTCTTACCTTTTTTAAAAAATTCGGAAATCGCCAAAATCGGTTTTTTTATGGTTCTGGCTATACTATCAGTACTGAACATCCAGTTTTTTATTTATTTTCTGGTCTGGCTCACTGCCTTTGCTTGTTCATTTCGATATATCCAGCTACCTTTTTTAAACCGCTTACAATCAGTCAAATTAGCCCTATTCGGCTTGGCATTTCTAATCGCCTGTTTTGATGCTTACCAGTTTCAGGTGATTGATGAGGCCCAGCAATACCGCGCTGCGAATTTTGCCCCTTTTAATTTCTGTATGGGTCTGGCCTTTAGCTGCTGGCTGGTACAGCTCCAGCATCGACGCAGTCATTATCATCCGGTCTGGGTTCAATCCGCAGACTTTTCCTATACCTTGTATGTCACCCATTTCCCATTACTTTTATTTATTTTGGGCTGTATTCCGGCAACTTTGGCCTATGGTCTGGGCGGAGCAATTTTAGCTTTGCTTGCCAGCATGTGCAGCTTAATAGTTTTTGCCTGGTTAATGGCCAAATGGCTCGAACCAGCCAGAAAAAAAGCGTTATCCAATACCCTGCGATAACGCTTTGCTGCAAAAAACTGACATTAGTGGTTTATACATCTTTTTTAGGCCGTGCACCAAATAGGGCTGTGCCAACACGAACCATGGTAGAACCCGCAGCAATCGCTTCGGTCATATCCCCAGACATGCCCATACTTAAAGTATCCCAATCTTCAGGGTGTGCATGCTGAACTTTGACTGCATCAAATAAAACTTTGGCATCAGCAAAGGCTTGAGGATTATTCGGTGCAGGAATCACCATCAGGCCACGTAAACGTACATTCGGCAGTTGGCTGATTTGTGCCACCAGTTCTGCGACTTCTTCCGGCGGGCAGCCATTTTTGGTATCCTGGCCATCAATATTCACCTGAATACAGATATTCAGTGCGGACTGATTATCTCCACGCTGATTTGATAAACGCTCGGCAATAATCAGACGATCCACCCCATGCACCCAGGCAAAATTTTCTGCCAGATGCTTGGTCTTGTTACGCTGCACATGTCCAATAAAATGCCATTCAATGTCCAGCTCTTTCAGGGCCGTGATTTTTTCCAGCGCTTCCTGCAAGTAATTTTCACCAAAAGCACGTTGCCCTGCCTGATACATCTCTGCCAGCACGCTACTCGGCTGGGTCTTGGAAACGGCAAGCAGTTGCACCGCATCTGCTTCGCGGCCGGCCTCAACACAGGCAGTTTCAATTTGCACTAAGACCTGATTTCGTGACTGTTGCAACATATTCATTGATGGGGTTCTCATTTCATTCATCTTTTTTTCCCTTGCCCATGAACTAAGTGTTGGTTAAGCTGTGGGAAAGCCTTATTATTCTATCAAAATAATTAACATTTTAATGAACTCGGGGACCTTATGGATATCACAGAATTGTTGGCATTTTCTGCTAAAAATGGTGCGTCGGATTTACACTTGTCTGCGGGCTTACCGCCAATGATTCGTGTCGATGGGGAAGTTCGTCGCATCAACCTGCCAGCATTAGAACACAAAGAAGTGCATAAACTCGTTTATGACATCATGAACGATAAACAGCGCCGTGATTTTGAAGAAAATCTGGAAACTGACTTTTCTTTTGAAGTGCCTGGCGTGGCGCGTTTCCGTGTCAACGCATTTAACCAGAACCGCGGTGCCGGTGCGGTATTCCGTACCATTCCCTCTAAAGTCCTGACCCTTGAAGATCTGGGCATGGGACAAATTTTTAAGGATATCTGTGAATATCCACGTGGTCTGGTACTGGTCACAGGCCCAACCGGTTCGGGTAAATCAACTACCTTGGCGGCGATGCTGGATTATATTAATGACAACCGCTATGACCATATTCTGACCGTCGAAGATCCGATCGAATTTGTGCATCAGTCCAAGAAATGTCTGATTAACCAGCGTGAAGTGCATCGTGATACCCATGGCTTTAATGAAGCACTGCGTTCAGCACTGCGTGAAGACCCGGACATTATTCTGGTCGGTGAGATGCGTGACCTTGAAACCATTCGTCTGGCACTAACTGCGGCAGAAACGGGTCACCTTGTTTTCGGCACCCTGCATACCACCTCAGCGGCCAAAACCATTGACCGTGTGATCGACGTATTCCCTGCTGAAGAAAAAGACATGGTACGCGCCATGTTGTCTGAATCCCTACAAGCCGTAGTTTCACAGGCCCTGCTCAAGAAAAATGGTGGCGGACGTGTCGCGGCGCATGAAATCATGATTGGTATTCCTGCGATTCGTAACCTGATTCGTGAAAATAAGGTCGCACAAATGTATTCTGCGATTCAAACTGGTGCCAACTATGGCATGACTACGCTGGATCAGACCCTGAAAACGCTGGTATCTAAAGGGATTATAAGTCCGCAAACGGCGCGTACCGCAGCCAAACAGCCAGAAGCATTCTTATAAGAAAAATTAATTGTATTGGGGTTTTTATCCATGGATTTTAACGGCTTACTCGATTATATGGTGGAGAAAAAAGCATCGGATCTGTTCATTACTGCCGATGTCGAACCTTCGATCAAGATTAATGGGCAGATTTTACCGATTGGTTCGGTAAAATTGCCCGGTGCTGCAGTGGGGCAACTGCTCAACTCCATCATGAGCGACAAGCAACGTAAAGAATTTGCCGACACGCGTGAATGTAACTTTGCCATCAGCACACCGGACAAGAGTGCCCGTTTCCGTGTCAGTGCCTTTCAGCAACGTGATCAGCCGGGTATGGTATTGCGTCGGATTGAAACCGTGATTCCGACCATGGACGAACTCAAGTTACCGCCGATTTTAAAAGAACTGGCGATGACCAAACGTGGCATCATCATTTTTGTCGGGGCAACCGGTACCGGTAAATCTACCTCGCTGGCGTCTCTGGTCGGTTACCGCAATGAAAACTCCAAAGGACATATCATTACCATTGAAGATCCGATCGAGTTCATTCACCAGCATAAGGGCTGTATCATCACCCAACGTGAAGTCGGTATTGATACGGATTCATTTGAAATTGCCCTGAAAAATACCTTACGTCAGGCGCCGGACGTGATTCTGATTGGTGAGATCCGTTCGCGTGAAACCATGGATTATGCGATTGCCTTTGCCGAAACCGGCCATCTGGTTTTTGCGACCCTGCATGCCAACAATGCCAACCAGGCGATTGACCGGATTATTCACTTCTTCGAAGCAGACCGGCATAACCAGCTGTTCATGGACTTGTCACTGAACATGAAAGCGATTGTGGCACAGCAACTGATTCCAACCATTGATGGGAATGGCCGCCGTGCCGCGATTGAGATCCTGATTAACTCGCCCCTGATTGCCGACCTGATCCGTAAAGGTGATGTGCATGAGATCAAGGATCTGATGAAGCGTTCCCGTGAACTGGGCATGCAAACCTTCGATCAGGCGCTGTACGACCTGTATAAGGCCAAACAGATCAGTTATAAAGATGCGCTGAAACATGCGGACTCACCGAATGACTTGCGCCTGCAAATCAAACTTTCTGAAGAAGGTGGTGGACATTTATTACGTGCCCATTCCAATATCACCTTTGATGGTCAGTCCTGATCACCGTGCAGGCATAAAAAAACAGGCTTCGTTTGAGGCCTGTTTTTTGTTTCAACCCAAGGTCAAATTATTTTTTACGAAACACTTCCTGACATGCAGTTGCATCACAGTAGCCATACAGATTCAGGGAGTGACCGGTTAACTCGAAACCAAATTTTTCGGCAACATCATGCTGCTCTTTTTCAATGGTATCATTGATAAATTCAACCACTTTGCTGCAATTCAAACAGACCAGATGATCGTGGTGATCTTCCTGCATGATCTCAAAAACAGAATGATTGTTTTCAAAATTATGACGCTCGATAATACCCGCAGCTTCAAACTGTGTTAACACACGATACACAGTTGCTAAACCTACATCTTCACCCTGATCGAGTAAAGTCTTGTAAATATCTTCCGCACTTAAATGATGTTGTCTTGAATTTTCTAGTAATTCTAATATTTTAATTCGTGGAAGGGTAACTTTCAGTCCAGCTTTTCGTAAATCTTGGTTTGAAATAGTCATGTAAAAAGGTCTCTCAACAAAATCAAAGTTGGAATATGCAACAAACTTTAGATGCAGTATGATCTATCCTTGGATCAAATGCATCATAATTAATTTGGGATAGTTTAGCAAAATGCAAAAAATCATGTTGACGTTATTCGTCACTTCATTGCTCGTCGGCTGTTCGACATTAGGTGTTTATAAAGTAGATATTCCACAAGGAACCCCTTTAACCCAAGCACAAGCCGCTAAAATTCAGGTGGGAATGAGCCATCAACAGGTGCGTTTCTTACTGGGCAGTCCAACAGTAAGCGATCCACTGAATCCTTTACGTTGGGACTACATCTATAACTATACCCCAGGAACCTACGCTAAAAAAGCCAAGATCCCGGCAGCCCAAGGCCAGCATTTGAAAATCCACTTTAACCAGTCTGGTATCGTGGAACGTGTTGAAGGTCTGGAGACGATTCCAGAGTCTCAACCCGGCTTACCAGGATCAAAAGAAGCAATTTTAAATGCTCCTCCACTATAGTCGGTTTCTCATGAAAAAGCCCCTGAATCATCAGGGGCTTTTTTGATTAAGCTGATTGATTGAGCAGATCATTGAGGCTACTGCTCATTCAAGCCGCTTTCTATTCGGAAGATGGTTTCAACTTTCTTAAAAGATTGCCTCTGGCATAACGTCCTACCGGATTTTTTTCGGCACGTTTACGCCGGATATCCTTAGGATTGATGGTCAGTGCTCGGTAAATTTCCACCCGATCCCCTGCTGCCAGTGGCTGCTGATGATCTTGCAAACGCACGCCAAAAATGCCCAGAGATAACAGTTCAGGCAATTCGACCTGCTCACGGATTCTACTTTGCTCAATCGCATCCAGTGCCGTCATGCCGGGCTGAAATGGCAGGGCTAGATGAAATTGTTTTTCTGGCGTCGCATACGCCACCCAGATCATCGCCTCACTCATCAGACGAATTGTCCCAAGACAGCGACTATCGCCAGAATAATCCCGACCGGTAACACTACACGTACTGCAATACGCCAAATGTTATAAAACGCTTCAGAGCTGAAATTCATTGATTTACGCAAATGACTGATCTTCATGATCCAGCCGGCAAATAATGCATAGATCAAACAAATCAATAAGCCCCAGACGAGCAAGACCACATTGAAAATTGGGCTTAGATTTGGAATAGCCCAGATCAGCGTAACCGCCGCCACAATCGCCCATTGAATCGCAGGATGAAGCTGGCGTTGCTGTAATTGTTCACGTGCCATTTGCAGCATTAATGCGGCAGCTACCACCATCGCTGCGACCAAAGTAAATGCAGGGATTTGCGCTTGTACAGCAAAGAAGGCAAATGCAATGACAGCAACGAGCTGCGCAATCCAGATCGGCAATACCGTCTTGCTGGCCACATCCTGTTGTTGTACAGCGCTCAGGCTAGACTGCCAGTACAAGCCCATGCCCAGACCACTTGCGACCAAAGCCAATACAGTGGCATTGCCCCATTCCGAGAACTCAACTGGCGTGACTTGCCATGCAGGTAGCGCAGTTCCCATCACATTGGCCAGAACCAGAGACGCCAGCACACCAATCATTGTAACAGCTAATAAAATTTGACGTGGCAGCAGTGACAAAGCCAGAGCAACTATTGCCAACCCGATCAACAGAAGATTCGGTGCAAAATCAAGTGCAGTAACCGTTAGAACATTGCTGGCATTGTTCAGCATGGCACCCGCCAGAAACGGAATAAAGATCACACTTAACCAGCCGACAATACGCCATTTCTGTGACGCATCCGCTTCACGGGTCAGCGTCGACAGCGCCTGTAATGGCGTTGTTTTAGAGCGCTTGGCCAAAGCAATTTCCAAGTAGCAGACTGGAAGTGCCAGAATCAGCATGGTGGCTAACCAGAGCATCCAGAAATCCAGCTGACGATCAATCTGTATACCGGTTATCGGTGCGAGCGTCGCGATGATAATAAACGATAGACAGAAAGCCATCAGCGGCGATAACCATTTTGACATAGCATTGTCCTGCATGATGCATTCCTATAAAAATCTAGCGCTATTTTGCCTTGTGAAGCGGTGAAAATCAAAAACAAAAAGCAAACCACCTTAACGGTGATTTGCTGCGCCAAAATTATAATTAAATTGTAATTCTTGTTATCTCTTCACATCTTTTATTATGAGAAAAACCGAGCGAACCAGTTTTTACCGGTTTTCTTTTCTTTTTCCTTAATGATGCCCATCATATTTTCTTTTACGGCACCCACATAATCGGCATCATCGTGCTGAATATGGTTAATCAGCCATTTCGATAAGACTTCGTGCAGTTCATGTTCAATGGACTGTCCCAGTTCAAAACGGTCACGATAAGACTCGATTTTTTTAATAAACAGGTCATGCACACGTTTATGCGGCACCCGATATTTATAGCCGGCTTCTTCCTGAAGAGATTCCTCAAAGGTGAAATGCGACTGGGTATAATCAATAATATTGTCGAGAATCTGTTTAATACGGGCACGCTCGGTATTGGCATCAATTCCATCAATTTCGTTGATATAATCGAGAATTCGTTTGTGCTGATCGTCAATCACATCGATACCAGTATTATAATCTGGAACCCATTTCATTTTCATTACGACCACCTATAAATATTAAGGACTTATAACGTGAAAATGAGCATATAGCGTATTGATTCAAATAAAAATGAAGCAAATTAGTCGGCTTTCCGCCTAAATCCGGCTTTTTCATTTTAAGTTTCTGTTATATATAATTAAAAATAATTTATCCTGAGTAAAAGGCTAAGATATTAATTAACCAAAATCCGCAATAAACCTTTATTTATTCTTAGATTTTTTCTTATTTTTTAAATATAAAAAAACGGAGTTTAAACTCCGTCTTTAATCGCATTTCAATATTGATCAGCTCGCGTGACGCGTTTTAAGGAAGGATCAAGACGTTCACGTTCCAGACGTTCAACATGCGTCAACTGAGAACGCACTTTTTCCCCATGCTGAAACAGGATCATTTCACCCGGCTGGAAAGCAGTCCACTCTTCATTCTGGGTCAATGGTTCAGTGGTAATCACCGCCACACGATCTTCAGGGGTCGTGACCTGACTAAAGTCCACTTCGACATCAATATCAATCAGCTGAGCCGGTCTAAACGGGTATTCACGTACCAGCCAGTGGAGTTTAGTAATCGCATAGCTAAACAGTGCCTGACCATTCGACAGGCAGAAATTAAAGGTGCCATGCTCCGCGATTGCAGGTGAAATTTCAGCTAGAAGATCGAAAACCTGATCCAGTTTTGGCTCATGATAGCCAAAGCGTTTCACAAGTTGATCCAGCAGGTAGCAGAAGGCACGCTCACTGTCGGTATTTCCGACTGGGGTAAAGCGCCCTGACAGTTCAGGAAAATAATCATGCAAATCGCCATTATGGGCAAAAATCCATTGCCGCCCCCAAAGTTCACGACTAAAAGGATGCGAGTTTTCCAGATTAATTTTGCCTTGCGTGGCTTTACGGATATGCGCAATCACATTGCGGGATTTGATCGGATAGTTACGCACTAGCTCGGCAATCGGCGACTCAACCGCAGACTGGTTATCGACGAACAGACGGCAGGCTTTATCTTCAAAGAAAGCAATCCCGAAACCATCCGCATGATCAGAGGTAATGCCCGCCCGCTGGGAAAATCCGCGGAAAGAAAAAGTAATATCCGTCGGGGTGGCACAATTCATTCCGAGCAGTTGGCACATGGTCTGGTTTCAGCTCTCTATTTACTTAGAAGCTTATTGTGCATGACTGTTCCTGTCATTTCAAATATCTGGGTTTGATAAATCCAAATAAAAAAGAGCCTCTATTGAGACTCTTTTTGGCAAAAAATGGATTAAGAACGATGTGGATTGGCACGATTGGTAATGAGGGTTCCAACACCATGATCGGTAAAAATTTCTAGTAAGCTGGCATGTGGTACACGACCATCCACGATATGCGCACTCACGACACCGCCTTTTACTGCATCCAGGGCACAACCCACTTTCGGAATCATGCCACCATAAATCACGCCGGTTTCAATTAAACGATCGACTTCTTGAGTGGTCAAACCAGTCAAAAGATTTTTATTTTCATCCAGTACACCCGTGATGTTAGTCAGCAGAATCAGTTTTTCTGCCCCCAAAGCTTCAGCGACTTTACCAGCGACCAGATCGGCATTGATATTATAGGTATTGCCTTCTTCGTCGACGCCTAGCGGGGCAATGACTGGAATAAAGTCACTATTGGTGAACATTTCCAGAACATCGGTTTTCACACCGACAACTTCACCGACCAGACCCAGATCAATTTGCTGAACCGAACCATCTTCAGCCACTTTTTCCATCAACAGTTTTTGTGCACGGATCAGGTTACCATCTTTACCGGTAAGACCAATCGCACGGCCACCATGCTGGTTGATCAGGTTCACGATAGATTTGTTAACGCTACCGCCAAGTACCATCTCGACCACTTCCATGGTCGCAGGATCAGTCACGCGCATGCCGTCAATACGGTCTGATTCACGGCCCAGCTGTTTCAGCATGGAATCGACTTGCGGACCACCGCCATGTACCACGATCGGATTAATGCCGACTGTTTTTAATAATACGATATCACGTGCAAATGAACTTTCCAGCTCAGGATCGGTCATCGCATTACCGCCGTATTTTACCACCAGGGTTTTACCCGCAAAG
This sequence comes from Acinetobacter sp. NPDC052428, assembly GCF_044547685.1. GTDB lineage: Bacteria > Pseudomonadota > Gammaproteobacteria > Pseudomonadales > Moraxellaceae > Acinetobacter > Acinetobacter lwoffii_G. The sequence continues at coordinate 17,996 of NZ_JBIUAT010000026.1, read as the reverse complement.
CGTTGAATATATGGCAAAGCTTCTGTCAAAATCTGTGCTTTGTCGATGCCTGTTTGTTGATTTGGCATTCGCCTCTCCTTATTGAGCATCTAAAATGTCTTGAGCGATCTCTGGATAACGGTCACGCAACATGGCTACAAACAGATGACGAATTTCATTCAGACCTTGGGCATTATTGGCATCAAAGCGCACCGTGAAATACTCACCTGTATTGGATGCTCGAATGATGCCAAAACCATCCTCAAAATCAAGACGTATCCCATCAATTTTACTGATTTGCGCATGAATTCTTGCGGATTGCTGTTCAACGAAGTTTAAAAGCTCAACTGGACGCACTTGGCGCGTTGAAATATAAAGATCTTCAGTACCATACCGTTTTGGATAAGCCGCCAAGGCCTGCGCCAAACTTAGACCAGTTTGATCCAGATATTCCATGACTCTGAGCGCTGCATAGAGTCCATCATCATAGCCCCAACCGCGACCATCATTAAAGACATAATGTCCGGCATATTCCCCACCAAAAATCGCCTGATGCTGAGACTGGTTCAGATAAGTTCTGAGAAATGAACTGCCGGTACGAATCATCACCGGCTCTCCACCTAGACGTTGCACCGTATCACGAACTAAGGTTGAACATTTCACATCATAAACAAATTGGCATGGCGCTGAATCATTGAGACAAATTTCAGCAAACAGGCACAATAACTGATCGGCTGTAATAATCTGACCATGTTCATCAATCAGAACCAAGCGATCGCCATCACCGTCCAAGGCAATACCGAGATCAGCCTGCTGTTGCATGACGGTTTGACGTAAAGTCTCAAGATGTTTGTCTTGCGAAGGATCCGGCGCATGATCCGGAAAATGTCCATTCGCCTCACAACGTAAAGCAATCACTTCACAGCCCATTTTTCTGAGTACCAAGTCAGCACAACGTCCGGCTGAGCCATGCAGACCATCCAGAATCACTTTAAATGAGCGCTTTAATTGAATATCTTCTAATATTCCCTGCTGATACTGCAGGCAAAACTCTGGAATAATCTGATGCGGCAGTTCAGCTAAAGTAATTAGCTGGCTATCGCAATGTGACTTTGCCAGTTGGGCCACCTGTTGAATCATCTCAGGACAAGGTGGTTCACCATCAATAATCCATTTAATACCATTATCTTCTTTAGGATTATGACTGGCAGTGACCATAATGCCATTGCCATCAAACTGGCGTGCGGTGAAATATAGCATTGGGCTAGAACAACAACCTACAATAGTGGCTTCCAGCGAATAATCTTTAAAAATACGGGCAATCGTGTCGGCAAAAGCCGGACTACTGATGCGTGCATCATAACCAATGGCGACACGTGTCTGTCCCGCAGTCTGATACTGCTGGGCTAAACCGTGGGCAATTGCATCAATGATCCCGGCACCTAATAGACTGACTTTACCGCGTATGTCATAGGCACGAAAGATATGCATGGGGAATGGATGATTCATAGATCCCATAAAACTGTCTTTTCACTATTCGTTAAAATAAGGAGATTTAAAATGATGATTTCATCATAGTGACTTTAAACATTTGTTTTTGTTTTAAGACCCGCTATTTTTAAACGATTTCAATGTAACAATCAATTATAAAAATATAATCTACAACTTTAGAATTATAGGGTTCTTGTAATTAAACAATGATTATTTAATTATATTTATTTTGAGTTTCATCTGATTAGATATTTGATCACTACATAAATTTTAGATGTAAATAATTCTACTTGGCCAGAAAATAAGATTTTATTTTTAAATATATTTCAATCAACTCTTTTTTAATATCTGATTCACTTAACTAAAAAAAATGGCTTACATCCAGTTAATGAATGTAAACCATGATTAAAACTTAGTTTTTACCCGTATGACCAAAACCGCCAGCACCGCGTTCAGTCGCTTCGAATTCATTCACCAGATCGAATTCAGCCTGCACCACAGGAACCAAAACATACTGCGCCAAACGTTCACCTGGCTCTAAGCTGAATGTCGTCTGGCTACGGTTCCAAACGGATACCATCAATTCACCCTGATAATCAGAATCGATTAAACCTACCAGGTTACCCAACACGATCCCATGTTTATGACCCAAACCCGAACGTGGCAAAATCAGACCAGCAAAGGCAGGATCTTCAATATAGATTGCTAAACCAGTTTTTACCAAAACCGTTTGGCCTGGTTCAATGATTGTGGTTTCTGTAACACATGCACGCAAATCCAGCCCCGCTGAACCTGTCGTAGCATAAGTCGGTAATGGCCATTCCTGACCGAGACGCGAGTCAAGGACTTTCACCTGAACTTTCATGTATTCATTCCTGTTGTTTCATTTAAAATAAGAGCAAGCCTTGTGTCTTATCGTTTGATAAGGTTACGCAAATTATCAAGATAATGTTGGGCTTGCAATTTCGGATCGATGTTGCCTGCCAGCTTTTTCTTGCGGCCTAACCATTCCAGTTCATCTTCTGGCAATTCATCCAGGAAACGGCTTGGGGTCATCTGCTTCATCTGCCCGCCCGCCTTGCGCTGTTCTGCCAACGTAATGGTCAAGCCCTGACGTGCACGGGTAATCCCCACATACATCAGACGGCGTTCCTCTTCGACGGTTTCCGCAGCGATCGAGTTTTTATGCGGCAGAATTTCTTCTTCCAGCCCGATTAGATAGACATAAGGAAATTCCAGACCTTTAGACGCATGCAAGGTCAATAAGTTGACTTTATCGGTGTCTTCTTCTTCCTGTTGCTGCTCCAGCATGTCCAGCAGCACCATTTTACGAATCACGCTTTCAATATTCTTTTCGTCGACATCTTCAGCACGGTTAATCAGGCTTTGAATGCTGCTGTAGAGCACTTCGATATTGTCGAGCTTGGTTTTTTCTTGTGCTGGCGTGGCTGCAGTTTCCTTGATGTAATCGATATAACCGGCTTCAACCATCATCTGGCGGATGATCGGTACCGGTTCATCATCATCCAGTAAATTGCGGGTAAAGCCCTCAATAAAATCGGCAAACTCGGCCAATTGGGTGGTGGCCTTTTTCGGAATCGCCATGGTCAGACGCTGATCCGCAGCCGCAGCCAGAAGCGACAGATTATTTTCCTGAGCAAATAGACCGAGCTTTTCCAGCGTTACCGGACCAATCGCCCGTTTTGGCGTATTGATGATTCGCAGGAATGCGCTGTCATCTTCAGGGTTAATGATCAGGCGTAAATAGCTCATCATGTCTTTGATTTCGGCACGTGCGAAGAAGGACTGTCCGCCAGATAATTTATACGGAATCTGCATCTGACGTAGATGGGTTTCTAAAATACGTGCCTGGAAATTGCCGCGGTACAATACCGCATAATCTTTCCAGCTTTTACCATTCATCAGCTTATGCGTGATCAGGTCTTTGACCACGCGTTCTGCTTCGTCATCATCATTGCGGCAGGTAATCACGCGGATCACTTCACCGTGACCTTTGTCTGACCAGAGCTTTTTATCAAAAATATGCGGATTATTGCCAATGACAGTGTTGGCTGCTTTGAGAATACGACTGGTCGAACGATAGTTCTGTTCCAGTTTAATCACTTTTAAATTAGGAAAATCCTGCTGCAGCAAGGCCATATTTTCCGGTTTAGCCCCACGCCAGGCATAGATTGACTGATCATCATCGCCTACTGCGGTGAACTGTCCCATCACGCCAACCAGTAATTTCACCAGAATATACTGTGCGGTGTTGGTATCCTGATATTCATCGACCAGCAGATAACGCACGCGATTTTGCCATTTGTCACGGACTTCGGCATTTTCCTGCAGCAAGCGTGTTGGCATCACAATCAGGTCATCAAAATCCACGGCGTTATAGGCGCGCAAATTACGTTCATATAATTGATATAAATGCGCAAACTGCACATCTTCGGCAGTTTCACAGGTGGTATGGGCCTGCTCGGGCGGAATCAGATCATTTTTCCAGTCCGAGATCATTTTCATGGCTTTGGCAATCAGTTCTTTGCTTTCTGCACCAGATAAATTGTCACGCTGCATCAGATCCATCAGAATGCGCTTACAGTCGTCGGCATCCAGAATCGAGAAATTATTTTTAAGTGGGGTATGTTTCAACTCCAGGCGCAGCATATTCAAGCCAAAAGTATGGAAGGTCGAAACTGAAACCCCTTTACTTTCTTCACGTGTCAACAATTTGCTGACACGCTCTTTCATCTCACGTGCTGCTTTGTTGGTAAAGGTCATCGCCGTAATACGATGTGCCGGAATCCCGCAATGCTTGACTAAATACGCGATTTTTCGCGTGATCACTGAAGTCTTGCCTGAACCCGCTCCTGCAAGTACTAACAAGGGTCCTTGAGTGTATTTCATGGCTTCAAGTTGCTTGTCATTTAACTGACTGGCGAGTGACATATGGCTTCCTCTTCTAGATTCGGCTCCGATTATAGTCATCTCTGCGTCAGTTGCCTAATTTAAAATACGATTAATCAGGTCAATGTTCAGATATAAAAAAACCACCCGAAGGTGGTTTTTCTTAAGCGTTCAAGAATTATTGAACTGCATATACCGCGATTTCTACACGACGGTTTTGTTCTTTACCCGCAGCAGTTGTGTTGTCTGCAATCGGGTTCGCTGAACCTAGACCTTGCGCATTAATACGTGAACGTACAACACCTTGACCAGCCAAATAAGTCGCTACAGAATTTGCGCGTGCTTGAGACAATGGCAAGTTAATTGAGTCATTACCCGTGCTGTCGGTATAACCAGTTACAAGGATACCGCTCTTGTTATCTTCAGTTAATACTTGCGCCACTTTGTTTAAAGTGCCATAGAAGTTTGGTTTGATATTTGATTTGTTGGTATCAAATGTAATGCTGCCTGGCATCACAAGGTTAATCGAACCATCTGCATTACGGTTAACGTCTACGCCCGTACCCGCTGTTGCTTGACGTAATTTTTTCTCTTTGTTATCAAGATACACACCCGCTGCACCACCCACAACAGCACCAATCGCTGCTGCACGGTTATTTTGACGGCTGGTATTCGCATTGCCTTTAGAAACACCGTAACCTGCTGCAGCACCAATTAAAGTACCTAGAGCAGCTTTATCATATTCCACACCACCGATGTTATTACCAGTTGATTGACAACCTGTAAGTGCTACGGCCCCTGCTACAGCTGCTGAAATGACTAGTGCACGCATCGCATGACTCCTTGTTGTATGCTTTGTTGTTAAGCGAGATAATGATTTAAATTGAATGGGCTAACCATTGAATTTTTGTTAATAATAAATCGTTTAGTAATATTTTGTAATGTTTATATGTAACTAAAACCAAGTAGTTCGTCACAATATCTTCATAGTTTCCTGTTTAGGCTTTTTTATTTGCCTAACTGTCTCTATATTACTCAAAATATGAAAAAGTTTAAGTGATTAATCTCTGGGGACTGTTTGGATATGTCATCGAATAGCAACAAGCAACCGACTTTAAAAAAACTGGCGCGTGGCCTGACGGTCACATCCGTCATGACGGGCAGTACTTTTTTTCATGGTCCCCCGGTGCTGGCCTTGGGTTTAACCAAACTTTTTAAAAAATCCGCAAAAGTGGATGAAACCAATATCAAGATTACCAACAGCTGGTTAGGGGTCAATAATTGGCTGATTGAGCATGTACTGAAAAACACGCAATGGCAAATCAGTGTAGATGAATCACTGGATTTGAATATGCAGGGACGTTATTTGATGACCTGTAATCATCAAAGCTGGGTCGATACTACTGTCAATCAGTACTTCGGTCTGACCCGTATGCCCCTGACGCGCTTCTTTACCAAATGGGAACTTATTTTTATTCCTTTTGTTGGTCAGGCCTTTAAAATTTTGGGTTTCCCAATGATGAAACGGCATAGCAAGGAACAGATTGCTAAAAATCCTGCGCTGAAATATCGGGATATGGAAGAGGCACGTAAATCCTGTGAACAGCTGATCAGTCAGCCTTTTACCCTGTTAAATTATCTGGAAGGCACCCGCTTTACCCAAGAAAAGCATGATCAGCAGCAGTCTCCCTATACACATTTACTGAAACCTAAAGCCGGTGGTCTGGCATTGGCGCTAAGTATTCTCGGCGATAAAATTGATGCGCTGGTCGACATGACCATTGTTTATCCTGATGGTATTCCGGGCTATGGTGAATTTTGGTTAGGTGAAGTGCCACGTATTGCGGTAAATTTAAGAAAAATTGATATTCCTGACTGGGTACTGGGCGGCAATTATGAAGATGATGCTGAATATCGTGCACGTTTTCAAAAATGGATTGATCAAATCTGGACTGAAAAAGATCAGCTCATCGCACAAATGCAGCAGAACTTTGCCCAAGCCCCAGTCGGATCTGTAACCGAGTAATTATGAAGAACGACAACCCGGACATTACGTCCAGCTCCTTTAAATTTGTTCGTAAAGGAACCTGGGGCTGGAAAATTGCACTGATTTACGATATTTTCATGATGGTTTTAATCATCATCAATCTGTTCTGTCTCAGTGCCAACGCCATTTTAATGAGCGATTTTGGTCAGTGGTTGTTTGACTTCATTCGTTTACCCGAAGTGTTGCAGTTTTATAAAAGTGATTTACGCCCTTGGGTCATCATTACCGAGGGCTGGTTTACTACCTTCTTAGTCTGTGAATTACTGGCACGCTGGGTCATCGCGATTGTCCTGCGTCATCATCGACGCTGGTGGTTCTTCCCTTTTGTACACTGGTATGAAATTTTATCCATTATCCCTCAACTGCGTTTCCTGCGCCTGCTGCGGGCCGTCGCGATTGGCTACAACCTGCATAGCCATGGTTATAAAGTAATTCCCAATCGTTGGTATCGCCAAGGCAACTTTTATTACAACATGCTGATGGAAGAGCTTTCTAGTCGGGTGGTACTGACTGTACTGGACGGCATCAAGCGTGAACTGACCACAAGTACATCACATAAACAGTTAATTGATGATTTGGTGGAACATCACCGTAAATTACTGGCCATTGCCTTGGCAGATATCTTGCAGGAATCTTTGGGTAAGGAATTGCAGTCACAACGTTCCATGATCGCTAAAAATGTAGGGCAAGTAGTGAACCAGGCGATTGAAGATACTCCTGAACTGACCCAATTATTACGTTTGATTCCAATTGTGGGCAGCCGGATTGAACAGCAAATTCAAAGTATTGGTCAACGCTTGGGCGAAAATATCACGCAAGGACTGATTGAACCATTTACCCACACAGGTCAAAAAGAAAATCCGACTTTTACCCTAATTTCAGATAAAATCAGCCAGATTCAGATTGAACATAATCCACATATTGATAAATTGGTCGAATCGGCTGTTTTTGAAACACTTGAAGCAATCCGAAAACAGGTAAAAGTCAAACAGTGGCAACAGATTTTAGAAGAACATGAGCAAAATCAGAGCTCAATAGATAAGTAAAGTTTAAAGTACAGAATCAGACTAATCCGTCCGGTCCTGTTCGCATAAAAAAATAACTGAGATCGCTAGAGAATTACTGCAATTTGTTCTAGGATTTGCACTATTTACAACATTGCTTCGACACAAAACCAGCAGGTCAGAAGTATTTAAGGAAGAATTATGGCTGATATACGGATAAAAGGCAGAATGGTCAATGCGATACGCATTAGCCTAGATACCAATGATCATGATGCAATCCGCCAGCAACTTAGCCCAAAATTACAAGCAGCATTTCCACCCGGCACTTTGGCAGTCATTGAAAGTTCAGTTGAACAGGAACTCATTGCGCTGATCCAACTGTTAATCAGTCTGGATGTACAGCCTATGGCTGTTACTGAAGGCTTACTTGGAGATCAGGCGCGCGCCATTCAGTTCCCGGTACTGCCACCTGATCGACAGTTAGAAGAAATTAAAGCCACCAAAGAACAGGTGGTGGAAGTTAAACCAGAACCTACAGCGGTGAATGATGATCAAGCCCCTGCTGCCCCGATCGTTGCGCATATCACCTCATATCATGATGAAATTCTGCGTACCGGCCAATGTATCGTGCAGCATAATGGCGACATTATTATTAATGCCGGCATCAACAGTGGTTCAGAAGTGATTGCTTCAGGCAATATTCATGTCTATGGCAGCGCACGTGGCCGGGTCATTGCAGGTGCGGGTGGTAATACTGCAGCACGCATTTTCTGTCATAGCCTCGAAGCTGAACTGATTTCGATTGCAGGAACCTATTGTGTGGCGGATGACATTCCACCACATGTAGTTAAAAAATCTGTGCATATTCACTTGAATGATCAACTAGAGCTTGTATTTGAAGCTCTACAATTTTAATGTATAAATAAACACCAAAAACCCCATTTTAAACAGGGGATTTGAACCATAACAGGAGTGGATTCGGTGGCGAAAATTGTTGTCGTAACGTCAGGCAAAGGTGGTGTAGGTAAAACTACAACGAGTGCATCTTTTGCAACAGGTTTAGCCCTACGCGGTCACAAAACTGTTGTTATTGATTTTGATGTAGGTTTACGTAACCTTGATTTGATTATGGGCTGTGAACGCCGTGTAGTTTATGATTTTGTGAATGTTTTAAATAACGAAGCACGATTACAACAAGCACTGATTCGCGATAAAGATATTGAAAATTTATATATTTTACCTGCATCACAAACACGTGATAAAGATGCCTTAACCGATGAAGGTGTTGCTCGTGTAATGGATGAGCTTTCGCAGGAATTTGATTATATTATCTGTGATTCACCTGCCGGTATTGAACGTGGTGCTATTTTGGCCATGTATCATGCGGATGAAGCCATCATTGTAACTAACCCTGAGATTTCTTCAGTACGTGACTCTGACCGTATCATTGGTATGCTCGACAGTAAAACTAAAAAAGTAGAACAAAACGAAGGTCGCATTCGTAAGCATCTGTGTATTACCCGTTTCAATCCGGAACGTGCCGATAAACAGGAAATGCTGACGATTGATGATATTTCTAAGGATATTTTACGTGTACCGACCTTGGGCGTTATTCCTGAGTGTCCAAGCGTTCTACAGGCATCGAATGAAGGTAAGCCAGTGATCAATTTCACTGAAGCTGCAGCAGGTCAGGCCTATGATGACCTGGTTGCGCGTTTCCTTGGCGAAGAGCGACCTTATCGTCATATCGAGGTAAAACCTAAGGGCTGGTTAGCACGACTATTTGGAGCGTAGACATGGCAGGATTCTGGAGTAAACTTTTTAGTGGCGAGGATAAACCATCAAGCGCACGGACTGCTAAAGACCGTTTGAAGGTGATCGTTGCATCCGAACAAGGCTTGGGTCGTCGCTTGAGCCAGGACAAAATTGACCAGATGAAGACTGAAATCATGCAAGTGGTCAATCGTTATGTCCGCGGTGTCGATGAACAACATATTCAAATGCAGGTTCGTTCTGAAGCCAATATTGAAATGCTTGAAATGAATATCAATTTACCTGAAGAACGATAATCTGATTTTTGATTGGTCAAGTAAATTGATTCAAGGCAAAATATGAGAGTGGTAGAAATAGTAGTTTAGCTATATTCCGCCCACTTGAAGCATAGCTTCAAGTCTTGCGACTAGGCAAAGCAGTGCTTTGCTAATCTAGTCTCATATTTTGCCTTTTTTCATGCCGAAAAAACTACATTAGATCAAGGAAATTGCGATGGCATTATCTCAACCAGCGACCTTTAACGAAGAATGGTCAGATGAGCGTGTATTTGCCTATTTAAATCAGCTTCCTCCTGCAGGTGTTAATGCTGATTTTCACGTGCTTTATCATGCTTTCAAGCATATGCGTCCATTTGATTATGAACGCCTGTTGACGAAATTTGTCGCTGATGGCCGTGATGTCAATGCAACCAATCCGGAAGGACAGCGGATTCATGACGTGATTGCCACTTTCCCGCGTCAAAGTGCCGAGTTTCTGGATGTATTAGCGAAGTTTGCCTGAGTCAAAAATACATAAAAAAGCCTGCTTTGAAAGCAGGCTTTTTTATTGAAGATACACTGAAACTAAACCAGAATCTCGCGTTTGCCGTTGGCACCCATGCCGCTGACAATGCCGTTTTCTTCCATCTGATCAATGATCCGCGCAGCACGATTATAGCCCAGACTGAATTTACGCTGCAAGGATGAAGTAGAAGCCTTACGGGTTTCCAAAACAAAAGCTACACACTGGTCATACAGCGCATCGCGGTCTGATCCACCGTCGCCACCATCTTCAAAACCACGGCTAGATGGTTCTTCATCGAATGGTGTCAGGATCTCGTCGACATAATTTGGTGAACCACGTTCACGCCATGCATCACAGATCCGGTTGACTTCGTCATCGGCAATAAAAGCGCCATGCACACGCTCAGGTTCGATTTTACCTGGGCCCAAGAACAGCATGTCACCGTGACCGAGCAAGTCCTCTGCACCACCCGCATCCAGAATAGTACGCGAGTCGATCTTGGAGTTAACCCGTAATGCGACACGTGTTGGAATATTGGCTTTGATCAAACCGGTGATCACGTCCACCGATGGACGTTGGGTCGCAAGCAACAGGTGAATACCAGCAGCACGTGATTTTTGTGCTAGACGGGTAATCATTTCTTCGGCTTTCTTACCGACCTGCATGATCATGTCCGCGAACTCATCCGCGACAATTACAATGGAAGGCAACGGCGTCAAACGCGGCGCACGCTCACCCACAACAGAATCGCTGGCTTTCCATGTTGGATCGATCAGATCTTCACCATTGGCAATCGCCTCTTCCACCTTGCGGTTATAATCGCTCAGTTTACGGATTTTCAGGAAAGACATCAGTTTATAACGACGTTCCATCTCATTGACACACCAGTTCAATGCGCTGACTGCATCTTTCATATCAGTGACTACAGGCGTCAACAAATGTGGAATATCATTATAGTTTGCCAGTTCCAGCTGCTTTGGATCGATCAGAATAAGACGCAATTCATCCGGTGTATATTTCAGCAACATCGATAGAATCATCGAGTTCACTGCCACCGATTTACCCGAACCCGTGGTACCCGCCACCAACATATGCGGCGCTTTCCCCAGATCAGCAATCACCGGATTACCGGAAATATCCTTACCCATTGCCATGGAGAGGATGCTATTCGGATCAGTGAAGGCTGGAATGGTCAAAAGTTCGATCAAACGGACCATTTCACGGGTACTGTTTGGTACTTCAATTCCGATATACGGCTTGCCAGGAATGACTTCCACCACACGCACCGATGCCATCGACATCGAACGTGCCAAATCACGCGAAATATTCGTCACTTTAGAGGCTTTTACCCCTGGTGCCAGATCTAGTTCAAAACGTGTCACGACTGGGCCTGGCTGTGCTTCTACCACTTTGGCTTTGACATTGAATTCTTGCAGCTTGATTTCAAGAAGTTCAGATAAACGCGCCAGCTGTTCTTCAGTAAAATTCACTTTTTTATTCGGATCAACTTCATCCAGTAAATCTAGCCCTGGAAGTGGCGATAAATCTTTACGGCGCTCCACCACCTGCATGGCACGTGACATCGGACGGCCTGAAGCATCGGTCAAAGGAGCATCAAAATCAAACTCGTCTTCATCTTGTGGTTTACCAGCCGTTTCTTGCCAGGCTTCTACAAATTCTTCTTTAGATAAAGCTTCGCGTACTGCTGCATGAGTTGCAGAAGGAGGAGATACTGGTTGCTCTATACCCTGATGCTGAATTGGTACCTGAACAAAAGCAGAAGATTGGGCATAGCTTGATGCACGTATTGGTTGGCTTGGCTCTTCCTCTTCAATCAGCAAATCACCCAGGTCATCCAGATCGGCCTGTAATGCGCTGTTTTTCACAACATGTGCTGTCGCCATAGATGCCATGACAGGTGCAACATTGGTCATGTCTTCTACAATTCTTGCTGTCTTTTCAGCTGGCGCTGTATTGAATGGGCTATGCACATCGGTCGCAGTTTTGCCTTGCGGAACTGCAGCCAGAAGTTCATCAAAGATTTCATCATCATCCCAGTCCAGGCCCGTATGTGAAGCAGGTGCTGTTCTGGTATGAGCATGAGTCTGTGCTGCAACAGATTGTGGGGCAGCTATATGTGAGACTGGAGAATTAAGCTGTTCTTCTTCGGCTGCTTTGAGTAAGGCATCAATATCCTGTTTATGGCGCTGATCTTCATTTGAATGTAAGGCACGCCACACCTCGCCTGTCGCTACCACACGATCCGGCTGTTGAGGCACTTGCCGTACTTGCTTAAATGTCTCGACTGGCTCAGCAGTCTGCTGCTCAGCTTCAGGAATATCATCATAAAACTGCGGTTGTTGTGATTCTTTATCGGCAAAATCATCAAATAAACGTTCAGCCACTTGGTCACGCACCACCGGATCTATTTCTACCAGTTGATGCTCAGGCGCAGGTGTTACTGCAACCGCTACTTTTTTTGCACTAATGACTGGCTCTTTTTTGGCGACAGGTGCAGTCCGGTCAAAATCAGACATGCCTTCAGGCACATTGCGGTAGAATAGGTCTTGTAGATAAGCAGGCGTTGCTTTGAGGCTGCTCCAGGTCTTGTTCCATTTCACCCCAAAAGCCAAGGTAAATAACACCACCCAAAGCACCAGCAGGAAGAATGCTGCACCGTATACTGTCAGCAATTGTTCCAGACTCTGACCTAATTCATAGCCAATAATACCGCCGGAAGAATTATCCAGCGTATCAGCAGGGACTTGCCAGAATAAAAACAACAGCGCTGAGGTGGCCAGCAACAGGAAGAATTGTGCAGCATAGCGAAATGGCCGGTTCAGGAAGCTACGCGGCCACCAGACCTGAATCGCTTCCATAAACAGATAGACAGGGATCAGCAGACTTGCCCAACCGAGGAAGCCAAACAAAAGGTCTGCAATCCAGGCACCCGCTACCCCACTGGCATTCGAAACGGTCTGCGTATCACTGGAGATATGCATCCACCCCGGATCAAATGGCGTATAGGTCACTGTTGCAAGAAACAGATAAATCCCAAATGAGACTAAAAATAATGTCATTACTAAGCGCTGTGCATAGGCACTCGACACCGCTGTCATATACTGTCCTGTAACCAATTCTTCATGAATATTCTTTTGCTTCAATGCTTGAAAAAAGCGACGCAATAAAATGCATATTATGCACCTGTTCTGTGAAAAAAGATGCACTATTGTGCAAGCACAATGTTACTTATGCTATATAGCCCAAATCGATTTCAATGATCAATAATATCGACTTTAATCTCACACCACTGTTATACAGTTTCACGTATAATTCAATAAATTTCTAAATAAAAAAGGATACAGCTGATGAGCGCACGTCACTCACGACTGATTATTTTAGGTTCTGGCCCTGCAGGCTATAGCGCAGCAGTGTATGCAGCGCGTGCAAACTTGAAACCTACCTTGATTGCAGGCTTGCAACTGGGCGGTCAGCTGACCACGACGACTGACGTCGACAACTGGCCGGGTGACCCCGAAGGCTTGACTGGTCCAGCATTGATGGAACGTATGCAGGCACATGCAGAGCGTTTTGGCACTGAAATCGTGTATGACCATATCAATGAAGTGGATCTTAGCCAGCGCCCGTTCGTATTAAAAGGCGATATGGAAGAATTCACCTGTGATGCCCTGATCATCTGTACCGGCGCAACTGCCCAATACCTCGGTCTGGAATCTGAAGCAACCTATATGGGTCAAGGTGTCAGTGCTTGCGCGACTTGCGATGGTTTCTTCTATAAAAACCAGAAAGTAATGGTCGTAGGTGGCGGTAATACCGCTGTTGAAGAAGCGTTGTATCTATCTAATATTGCGTCTCACGTGACTCTGGTTCACCGTCGTGATTCATTACGTTCTGAAAAAATCTTGCAAGATCATTTATTTGCCAAAGAAAAAGAAGGCAAGATCAGCATTATCTGGAACCATCAAGTCGATGAAGTATTAGGTGATGCGCAATCTGGCGTGACCTCGGTTCGTCTTAAATCAACTCAAGATGATTCTACTCAAAACGTTGATGTGACGGGTATGTTTGTGGCGATTGGTCACAAGCCAAATAGTACGATGTTCGAAGGTCAATTGGAGCTTCGTGATGGTTATATCCAAGTGCAAAGCGGTACTGCAGGTAATGCAACACAAACGTCGGTACCAGGTGTATTTGCAGCAGGTGATATTGCTGACAGTATTTACCGTCAAGCCATTACTTCTGCGGGTTCAGGCTGTATGGCTGCGCTGGATGCAGAAAAATATCTTGATGCAATGGGCAAACTAGACTAAGCAGCAAGAATAAAAAAGCCGTCCATTAGGGGCGGCTTTTTTATTGCTAGAATGAGATGATGATTTATCTATAGATTTATGTCGGGTCTGCCATGTCTTTACTTCCTCCCTCAGAATTCATTTTTCCCAATCCGGTCGAGGTTGATCCTGAAGGTGAAGGATTGATTTGTATTGGTGCAGACCTCTCCCCTTCTACACTTTATGAAGCCTATACGCATGGATTATTTCCATGGTTTTCAGAAGGTGATCCGATTTGCTGGTGGAGTCCGGAACCACGCTGCATTATTCGCCCCGAAGATTATCATCCGAGCAAATCCCTACTACGTAATATGAAAAAGCAGGATTATAAAATTACGGTCAATCATGCTTTTGAAAGAGTGATTCGTTCCTGTTCCCTACCTCGTGCTTATGCAGACGACACTTGGATCAGTGAAGATATTATTGCAGGCTATTGTGACATGTTCGACACAGGATATGGCTACAGCATTGAGGTCTGGGATGAAGATCGCGTCGTCGGTGGACTTTATGGTGTGACCATCGGTCAAGGCTGTTTTGGTGAATCCATGTTTAGTACGCAAACCGATGTTTCTAAAATGGCTTTCTATACTTTAATGCTGATTGGACAGGAAAATAAACTACCCTGGATCGACTGCCAACTGGTCAATGATCATCTGTTAAGCCTGGGTGCCTGTACACTTTCTCGCCAAACTTATCTTAATTCTTTACAAGATATTGTAAAAAAGCCTGCTATCGATTGGAAAAAGTATCAGGAAGGTGTATTTTCAAGTAAAACAATAGCGCAAAACGCGCGCTTAAGTGAATGAAAATAACAGAGGGTAGTTGTTATGAACTCTTATCAGCCAAAGGCCCTACTGAACGATTTACAGTATTATATTACGCCGCCGCATGATTGTAGCTATTTGCCCAACAAGTCGGCGCGCATGGTTTTTCTGGATCCTGCACATCGAATTGATGTAGTAACTTTATCGGAACTGTCACGTACCGGTTTCCGCCGCAGTGGTGATTTCGTCTATCGACCTGAATGTCATCTGTGCCGTCAATGTCTGTCTTCGCGTGTGCCTGTCGCTGAATTTCGCATGAACAGTTCACAAAAAAAAGCCTGGAAACGTAATCAGGATCTGGTGATGAAAATTACCAGTCCAGAGCACGCCGGTGATCTGCATTATGCGCTGTATGAACGCTATATTAATGAACGCCACGCAGATGGCGACATGTTTCCACCGATTCGGGAGCAGTTCGAAAAATTTTTATTACAAAGCTGCACCGACAGCTTCTTTCTAGAATTATGGCAAGGTGAGCGTCTCATCAGCGTTTCCACCTGCGATCTACTGGATGATGGCATTTCGGCCGTCTATACTTTCTTTGATCCGGATGAAAATCGTCGTTCACTCGGTGCTTTTGCAATCTTGAAACAGATTGAACATGCACAAAAGCTGGGCTTGCAATTTATCTATCTGGGTTATTGGGTGCCACATTCCAACAAGATGAATTACAAATCTCAGTATCTGCCACTGGAACTCTTGATCGATGGACAATGGCGACGCTTAAATCATGCCCTGAATGCCACAGAGATTCAGCAATTGGGAAACTCATTAATGACGACCTTACCCAGCGGATGGAATCACCAGATTATTAAATAAGGTCGTCAGTTTGTATTATTTAAATAGACTAGCAAAATCATCCGTACATGCTTTCACCATAATGATGGCATGTTCACGACTTCCATTACTGTTAGGATAATAATTCTTGCGCAGATCAATCTGATGAAAGCCTGATTTTTCATATAGCTTGATCGCAGCCTGATTACTCTCGCGTACTTCCAGGAAAATCTGCACCGGATTATTTTTTAGCATGGCCACTGAAGCCTCCAGCAACTGATAGCCCAAGCCCTGGCCTTGCTGTGCTGGATCAATTGCCATGAGCAATAAATTGGCTTCGTCCAGCACCGGTTGTAAAATACAAAATCCGGCCACCTGCCCTTGCACTTCAATCACGGTACTTTGATAAGCCGTTACAGCATCTTGGAACTGTTTTAAAGTCCAGGGATGTGATTGAACCGACCTTTCAATCTTTGCCACGGCTTCTACATCCGCTGCTTGCATTAAACGAATCATCTTCGTTCATCTTATATAGAATCAACCTTCGCATTATAGAAACTTCATCCAAAAAATCGAGCAAAAAAAAGAGCGATTTTAATCGCTCTTTGATCTTCAGTTCTGTCACAGACCCAATTTGGCTTTCCAAGTCGCCAACAACTGATCTGTATGATGATCATTCGGATGGAATCCCGGTTTAAAATACATCAGCATTTCTTTCGCCATACCCGTAATGACACCTCTAGAAGGACTATAGGCATAGGTATAAATGGCTTTTAAGGACTCAAGATTGAATTGCTGATCCTGTTTAAGCAAACGGGCGAGGAAATAGCTTTGCACCACAAATAAGGTTGCCATTGCGATGACCAAGGATGAAGTACGCAGTGCATAGGCTTTTAGGCCTTTGCCAAAAACTCCTTCAAAGACATCATATGCAACTGCCTTATGTTCATTTTCCTCGATGGCATGCCATAACCACATGGTTTTCATGGTTTCATCTGTCATCAATTCCTGAATGTGACTATTGGTCAAAAGCTGTGAGGCAATGGTTGCAGTGAAATGCTCAAGTGCCGTGGTTGCAGTCAAATCTACCATTTCTTGGGTAATTCCCACAGGCTTACCCAGTTTAGCCATGACTTTACGTGTCGTTTGAATGACTTTATCGGTATAATGATCAAGCGTCTCGACATCATGCCCATGTTTTTGCGCAGATGCATTAAAGCCGATATGCTCGTGAGTATGCATGGCTTCCTGACCAATAAAAGCGGAAATTTCTTTTTGTAATGCTTCATTATTGGCAATTGCAGGATGTTTACGCACCGCACGGACTGAATCTATAAAAAACTTTTCTCCCGCTGGAAATAGCGCAGATAATGCCGTCATAAAATGAGTGAGACCTGCTGAACCATTCATCCAATATTCCGGTACAGCATCAAAATCAAAGTTCATGCGACGAACTGGAAAACTAGCACCGGCACGATTGGTAATATTTACTTTCGCATTCATGTGACCACTCCCATCAGGCCAATCCAGGCCCGAAAATTTAATATTCATATTCTTATCTGTATATTACGTGGTAATTTTTTTTACATAAGTGCAGTTTAGGTCAAGCCGATATCAGATAAGGACAGCTTTTAAAATCATTGTCAGACAATTTATTTTTAGTTTTATAAAAGTTTAGATCAAAAAAAAGCGCCTCAAAGAGGCGCTTTTCTTACACAATCAGCGATTATGCAGTTACTTTAGCAACTACACCAGCACCAACTGTACGACCGCCTTCACGGATCGCAAAACGTAGACCTGGGTCCATTGCGATCGGGTGGATTAGCTCTACTGACATCTCAACGTTGTCACCAGGCATAACCATTTCCACGCCTTCTTTAAGCGCGATCGCACCAGTTACGTCCGTAGTACGGAAGTAGAACTGTGGACGGTAACCGTTAAGGAATGGAGTGTGACGACCACCTTCTTCTTTAGAAAGTACGTATACTTCTGCATCGAATTTAGTGTGTGGCTTGATCGCACCTGGTTTAGTCAATACTTGACCACGTTGTACGTCTTC
>NZ_JBIUAT010000025.1:0-41651 GCF_044547685.1 Acinetobacter sp. NPDC052428 | reverse complement strand
AAGTGTAGCTATGAGGGGGCAGTTGCATTAGCTTGTATATTTATTTGGCTACCTTTATCGGGTAAATTCTATACTTGAAATGTCAACAGACCCTAGTTTTATTTATCGATTCATAAAACCGTGAGATGTATCACTAAAAGTGGTAAAACCCACAAACCTTTCGCAGGTTTTACCAAAGAAAATTCAGTTTAATCCAAAGATTAAAAATTAACGTGAAACACGATTCCAGGCATCACGCACTGCAAATTTAGCCTGTTCCCAGTTTAAACGTGATTCGCCTTTCATTTGTTCCCATTTCAGTCTCAAATCAGGTTCTACGTCTTCAAAACGGGTATGGGCATCATAGCTGCCACGGTTTTCATAACCAACTCGATAGGCCGTATCATAATCACGGTCATAATCCAGATCGCTATAGGTGGTACGAGCATCTGAATAATATGGCGTATTGATCGAATTATCACGCCAGTAAGCTTGCTCTTCTGTTGGATTTATAGTTTCGCCTACACCTTTACCTGCCAGACCACCAACAACAGCACCAACTACACCACCGACAGCGACACCCACTGGCCCGCCTGCAGCACCAATGGCTGCACCTGCAGCTGCGCCACCTGCAGCACCTACACCTGTACCTACAGGATGTGCGCCAGGTTCACCAGTAATTGGATCGGCATTTAAATCATCACGGACATCTTTAGGCGCATTCTTAATTACATCACGATCAAAATTATCATTCGACATAGAGCTTATCCTTATTCTTTAAAATGGTTTTATCACGTATTTTCATACGTTCTATTTAATATAAGCTTCTGGCATGTAATGACATTAGCAGGCGTGTGTTGTTTCAGTGACTCTCTGTGAGGCTTTCATGCACTAATGTATCCTGAATCAAGTGAAAGCCGCATAAAAAAGACCGGTTTGATACCGGTCTTTTTTAGATTAAAACAGCTTAGTCAAAATGAATGACTGTACGGATCGATTTGCCTTCATGCATCAGGTCAAAAGCTTCATTGATCTGATCTAATGGCATGGTATGAGTCACAAAAGGTTCAAGCTGAATTTCACCTTTCATCGATTGCTCTACCATTCCCGGTAATTGTGAACGGCCTTTCACCCCACCAAACGCAGTACCCATCCATTTACGACCTGTGACTAACTGGAATGGACGAGTTGAAATTTCTTTACCTGCACCGGCTACACCAATAATCACCGACTGACCCCAGCCACGATGCGCACATTCTAGTGCTGAACGCATTACATCTACATTACCGATACATTCGAATGAATGGTCTACACCCCAACCGGTCATTTCGACAATCACTTGCTGAATCGGCTGATCATAGTCTTTTGGATTCAGGAAATCTGTCGCACCAAACTGTTTCGCCAGCTCAAATTTATCCGGATTGGTATCAATCACAATGATACGGCCGGCTTTGGCCTGACGTGCGCCTTGCACTACAGCAAGACCAATACCACCTAAACCAAATACTGCAACACTGTCACCTTCCTGCACTTTAGCAGTGTTATGTACCGCACCAATACCAGTAGTCACACCACAGCCCAGCAGGCAAACATGCTCATGGTTGGCTTCAGGATTAATTTTTGCCAGAGAAACTTCAGCAACCACGGTATATTCAGAAAAAGTCGAACAACCCATATAATGATAGATCGGCTCGCCATTATAAGAGAAACGGGTCGTACCATCTGGCATGACGCCTTTACCTTGGGTCGCACGCACAGCAACACACAGATTGGTCTTACCTGATTTACAGAACAAGCATTCGCCGCACTCAGCAGTATAAAGTGGAATAACGTGATCGCCCGGTTTCAGGCTGGTGACACCTTCACCTACTTCAACGACCACACCCGCACCTTCATGACCCAAAATTGCAGGAAATACACCTTCAGGATCTTCACCAGACAAGGTAAATGCATCGGTATGACACACGCCTGTATGGCTAATTTTTACCAGTACTTCACCTGCTTTTGGTGGAGCAACATCCACTTCTACAATTTCTAATGGCTGGCCTGGACCAAACGCAACTGCTGCACGTGATTTCATGTAAAACTGTCCTTTTTTTGCTGATTTACAGATGACTAACAGTAACCTCTTTCTATTCGGAGATTCAACTATTAACATCACCAGATAAGGAATAAAAGATCCTATAATTAATGGAACATCAATGACTAAACCTTCGCCCTTTGTATGTTTGAGCATTTTTACTTTTAGCATCATGCTTTCTGGCTGTGAACTGGCTCCCAACACTGCTGAAGAAGCGAAAATCACGCCGGTTCGACCTGCGCACTGGATCGACAATCAACTTTCAAAACAACAGATCAATAGCGGTAAAACGGCTTTCTTGCCGCTCTATGATGGCTTTATGAGTATGGCAGCGCGTCTGCACCTGATTAACAAGGCCAAATATCATCTGGATCTACAGTATTACATCTGGAAGGATGATTATATTGGCAATATGATCTTATCCCAGCTCTTAAAAGCCGCCGATCGCGGTGTCAAAGTGCGGGTTCAGATTGACGATCAAAATGGCACCCAGCTTGATGACAAGCTTCTTGCTCTAAGCCAACATCCAAATTTTGAAGTCCGGATTTTTAATCCCTATAAATTTCGTCATTTACGTGCGCTGGATTATGGCTTCCGGATGAAAAAGGTCAATCATCGTATGCACAATAAACTGATCATTGCAGACGGAACTGCAGCCGTGACCGGCGGCCGCAATATCAGCAGTGAATACTTTGATGCCAGTGAAGATTTTCAATTCACCGATGTGGATATATTCTTCGCGGGTCAAAGCGTAACAGATGCCAATCAAACTTTTATTAACTTCTGGAATGATGATCTGAGTTATGACGTTCGACAGGTGCTGAATGATGCCGGCCATCCTGAAATGCTTAAAAGGCTCAGAACTGAATTTGCACGTGAAGATGTCGATGAAACTGAACTCAAACGCCGGGTGGGCATTGCCGAGAAACAAGTCGAACAACACTTAAAAAAACAACCCATTCACTGGGCGCCGGCTTATTTTGTCGCGGATAGTCCCGCAAAAGCCCGTCCTCATGCCAAAAATGGCGATTATATTTATACCCATATGCTCGAATTGATGGGTGAGCCGAAAAAACATCTGGAACTGGTGTCCTCATATTTTATTCCCACGCAAAAAGGGGCCGACTATTTAACCCGTCGTGCGCAACAGGGGGTGAAAATCAGAATCCTGACCAACTCTTTTCAGGCCAATGATGTGGCCGCAGTGCATGCCTATTATCAGCAATATCGTCAGCAATTATTGAAAAGTGGCATCGAACTCTGGGAATTTAAACCCTACATTGTCCGGCCGGAACGCACCTGGTATGAAATTATGACCGGAGACATCATCCCGGCTAAAAACAAAAACAGCTCTAGTTTGCATGCCAAATTCTTTGATCTGGATGGCATGGTGTTTGTGGGTTCATTTAATTTTGATCCGCGTTCGGCCTATCTGAATACCGAAGTCGGTCTGGTCATTGAGTCGGAAGATTTTCAGAAGGAAATTGCCAGTGCGATGGATCAGTACTTACCACGCGTGGCTTATCAGCTTAAACTGAATGAAAAAAATGAAATGATTTGGCTAGAACATCAAAAAGATGGCCGTAGCATTCAACATCTACATGATCCGGAAACTACAAAATTCCAGCGTTTTATGATGAATCTGGTGACGGAATTTCCTGGTGAATGGCTAATGTAATGACATTGGAATGATCTCAAAATTACATGATATGGAAAGCCCGTATTTCGAGAATGGCTGCTTAAACTAACTTAGCCTAATCATCGTTTAAAAGGTTTTACAGTCTATTGCGCTTACTTTAGAATTACACTTTTCTCGTATTTTGCGATTGTTCGCCCTCCACTCCCATGCAATTTTTTGATCTAAGCCGTCAGTTTAAGTTCAGTGATATTCTGACACCTGTAAAAACCCTCCATGATTTATCCCAACAAGAATGGTATTTGGCCAAGATTCGGGTGGAACATGACTGTCTGTCCGACTCCGATACGGTCGAGGGCCAGGTGGTTTTGAAATCTAGTGAAAATATTCAGCTCGAACTGGAATGGCTGATTCAGGATAGTGGTTATGAACTACAGGTTTTATTTAAAGGTATAGAAACCGAAGCCAATGATGAGACCGGCATTATGTTGAAAGGTGCACAACTGGTCGATGAACAGCAGCAAGTACTTTCTGCCCAAGCGTTGAGCTTATGGATTGATGGCACTCTTTTGCCGATGCTGCCTGAGATTCGTCAGGAAATTAAAGCACGTTTAAATTTGTGGGATTATGTCGAATACGATGGCTAATCACCGAGTTTTGCATTTTTTAAAGAGCCCATGTGGCTCTTTTTTATAATCTGAATAACGTTTTAGATTGATCAAACTGCCGTAGCTTCAGTTTTTTCAGGCAATGCCGAGCTGGGTAAGTTGTTATAAAATTTATAAAAAATAAAAAGAGAATCACGACATGATTTCTGATAGTGAATGGCAACAGATTCGCCAGGTGGTCGCTGATGCACAACGGGCTGCCATGCATTGCTCTATTGTAACGGTCAACTCTAAAGGCTTTCCTAGCATTACTCCGATCGGAACCGTATTCCTCAACAAAAAGACCAGCACGGGTTTCTTCTTTGATACTTATTCCACTACTTTTTCTGAGAATTTACAGCATCAGCCGATGGCCTGCATACAGGCTGTGAACAGTAGCAAACTGTTTTGGTTTCATTCGTTACTTAAAGGGAAATTTAAGCGTTATCCAGGAGTACGCTTATATGCAGAAATTGGGCCTTTACGTCCGGCCTCACCTGAGGAAATACAGCAGGTGGAGTCGCGTATTCGAGCTTTAAAATGGACCAAAGGTGGCCAGTTAATCTGGTCCAGCTTTCATCATGTCCGGGAGATTAAAATCAATAGCTATCGTTGGGTCGAATATCCAAATATGTGAATAAATAAGGCTTATAACTTACAAATAGTAAGTTTGTTTCTTATCTGCAGCCTAAAATTTATTTAATCATTTTTATCAGATTATTAGACTAAATATTAAACCAGACCCACGTGCTCAAACATTGTCCGGTAACTTTCGGCTTTTTTCTCTAAGGAAACAGGATAAGCTCGAGAAGATGAAGGCATGCGATATAAATACAGATCACGTCCGACAAAATGGGCCTGACTAGGTTGACCAATACTCGGCTTTAAAGTCCCTTCAGGCATGGACAGCATCATGGTGTCTGTGGCCTTGTCGCCTGTGGTCATAATATGATTGCACTGCGGCATTTGGCTGAGCAGTTGCTCAATATTGGTGGGTACTACAATTTCCAAAAATTTGTCTGAAGCATTGCCCTTTAAACGCCGGATCTGATAGCCACTATCAAAAATCGCAATCCCCGTTTCTGTTAAAAACTCCCGGATCAATTGTTCCTGAAATTTTTTATTGGGTAGATCTAAAAAGTAATCTTTATTTTCAAAGAAAATCAGTCCAAAAATCCGCCACATATCATTTTGATAGTTTGGATAATAAAAGTTCATTTTCCAGCGTGTGGCAGGTGGCGGAAAACTACCCAACATCAGTAATTTGGCATTGGGCGGTAAAAATGGCGGTAGCGGATGCGTTTCAATATCAGACATAGAATTAACTAAATTGAGAGATTTCAACTATTTTAGAAGGTCTTCCGAATCTTGCCAGCTACTTCTTGTCCCCAAAGTGTATAAACTTCCTTACTCGGATGAAAACCATCTGCAGCCATTTGTAAATTCATGGCACGATACTTCTCAATATCGTATTCAATCCATTGCATATTCACTTGCTGATTCACAAAATTTTCTAGTTGCTGGTTCATCTGTTTAGCATACTGGCCAAATAGCCAGGCTAAAGGATTCGGTAGCGCCGGAAACATATTCATTGGCGGCACACCGGCAGCAATGATCAGTTTCGGACTAAATTTTTGCTGAATTTTACTATAAAGCTGTTCCTGTTTCTGAATCCAAACCTCGACAGGTATCAGTTTGGTCACATCATTGACGCCAACCGACGTGACGATTACATCATAGTGCTGGACTTCTATTTGGTCCAAAGCATGAATTACTTTTGAGCTGGTATCGCCTGTTTTGGCCTGTAATTTCCAGTCAATTTCAAAGTCATCTTTCAGTTCATGCAGAATTGCACCCAGTAATGCGTCATCCTGATGTTCTACTCCTACACCTGCTGCTGCCGAATCCCCTAAAATCAGCAGAGACAGTTTGTTGCCGGTTCCGGTTTGACCTTCACGTGCACCTTCAGGTTCCGGCAGTCTTAGGGTATTTTTCTTGACACGATTACCCTGAATGACAAGTGCAGGAATCAAGGCAATGGTGGCGGCTTTCAGCAACATAGCGGGCTAATTTATATAGGGATATACTTAATTTTACCTGAGTTTATTCTTTTGAACTATTTCCTCAACAGTCATTTTAAATGAATGTTCACCTAAATTTAACTAAGATAGGATTCTTGCAAAATACAGGCTTATACATCTTGCCATTGGGTAAAACATCAAGGATAAATATAAAAAAATCCCGCTTAAAAACGGGATTTCTTATGGAAATTAAAGCTTAGATTTTATAGTCATTCCAGCGATTCATACGCTTAAAAGTTCCCACATCATTAAAACGCACGCCCACTTCTTTCATTACTTTATGCGCCGTTTTGGACGTCAGTTGACGGATATAAAATGGCTCTTTGACCACAAAATGATGAATCGCATGGGTCGAACCAAAATTACAGCAGAATAACTGGAACGGAACCATCCACCATGGATTGAGCACTTGGGTTTGTTTGATCACATCACGTGGATCAATATCGCCATAGTAATGCATATTTGAGCTGACAAACTGCAAGCTAAAAGAACGGATAAAGTTCGGAATCACCCAGATGACTGCCAGCAGATTTACAATCGGCATCGCGTCGACAATGCCTTGCGACCAGAGCATCTCATAACCGAATAGCGGTGAAACTGCATTTAAACCATGAAAGACCACAAACAGGTAGCACAATCCATAGTAAATAATGCTGAGAGGCAAAAAGCCAAATAGCTGAGAAATCATGGCAATTTTACGTTCTTTTTCAGGCTGTTTTTCCAGAAAAAGATGAATCATTTTAATCATCTGAAATGGACGCAGATACACTGACATCAACTGGTCACTAATCACCAGAATTCGGCGAATGCCCCAAGGCATACCATTACTGATGCCACGTTCTTCCAGGTCATGTTCAGTGCCTGAATATTTATGATGATGCAAATGTAAACGACGACGTGCCCACGGACTGATGGTGTTTGGACGTGCCAACCAGACCAGTGCCAGCATCAGATGATGTGCCCAAGGTGTTTTTTTGAAATACATATAATGAATCAGGTCATGTTCCAATTCATGGGTCAATGACGCAAAAATCGCAATCAAGGGAATGGTAAACCATGCTGAGAGATAACCTGTTCCATATGCTACCGCGCATGCAATCATGCCTGCCCAGGCAAAGCCTAAAATACTCGCACCTATAAAGTTCTGATGTTTGAGTATGGGATAACGAGCACGCACCTCTTCCCCGGCCTGGGTAACGATACTTCTGACCTTGGAGATTCGCTGCTGGTCAGTCATATCCGCAGATGTAGACATATGGACAACCTTTAATTTCTGAACGGTTGTACATTAAAGGAAATTCTAAAAAAGAGAAGTTATCTTTCCACTTTTAGAGTGAGTATGTCTAAGTTTTGGACAGTTTGGAAAAGTTCTTAAAATTGGCGAAAATTAGGAAAAGTAAAAGATGGTCTTTCTCATGAAACGAAAATTTAAAAGTAATTGATTTAATTGCAAATTCATCAATAAAATAAAAATATAATTTTTGATAATTTAAAACTTTATTTTAATAATCAATATATTAGGATTTATAAGATTTCGCTTTTTTGTAAATTCAAGCTATACATTTTTTAGAAAAAAATACTGATTCAGAAATTTTTCTCAGTTTGTCATAAAAAATAAAAAGAGAAGCGCTCTAGCTTCTCTTTTTATAGATCTAAGAGCGCTTTTAACCTAACTTGTTCACCAGTTTAAGTGGTAATACTTTCATGGCTAGACCGAGTGGCAACCAAGGCCATTTCGGCACATAAGCCTTAACTGGTGCTTTTTCAATTTCTGCTGCCAATAAACGCGAACCAGTTTTTTCATCTACTTCAAAAGGTAGCTTTTTTGCCCCTTCATTAATTTCAGTACGAATATATCCTGGGAAAATGGTGGTCACTTTTATTGGCGTATCGATCAATTCAGCTCGAATGCCTTCCGCTAAATGAGCCACGCCGGCCTTACTTGCACCATAAGCCGTTAAATGTTTTGGCATACCGCGCATTGCACTCATAGATGAAATCATCACCAGATGGCCAGAGTTTTGTGCACGGAAGATTTCAACTGCAGCTTCACATTGTGCTAATGCCGAAATAAAGTTGGTTTCAACCGTGGCTTTATTGATAGCAAAATTACCTTTACCAATCCGGCGGCCCTCACCGACACCAGCATTCACAATAACTCGGTCAATGGTGCCAAAGTCTTCTTTAAAAGCACGAAACACTTCAAACACTTGATCGTAATCGGTGACATCTAGTGTTTTGGCAATGACTTTGATGCCATATTGGCTTTCCAGTTCCTGCTTTAAGATTTCCAGACGCTCCAAACGACGTGCACAAATCGCCAGGTTATAGCCTTTTTTCGCAAATTCACGTGCCATACCGGCGCCGATCCCTGAACTTGCACCGGTAATTAAAATTGTTTTAGCCATGTATTTACCCTATTCCTTTATTTTTCTAGCGTATTAGGTTTTCAATCTCATTTTAAATCCAGGTCAATAAGTCTGGACGCTGTGCTTTAATAAAATGATGTTCATTTAAACTGAGTAGTTGCGGTTCATTACCCACCAGACGTAGTGTCGTGATACTGGTATTGGTAATCGCCCAGTTCAGAGCAAAGGTTTTCTCCGGACTAAGGCCCAAAATTTTGCCTACAGCCACAGAAATCACCCCACCTGAGGTATAAACTACTGCATAGCGTGGTCGGCTTTTGGACAACTGGTCACACAGATTTTCTAAGCCGCTTTCCACGCGTGCTTTGAAACTTGGCCAAGATTCATCATATTCATGGTGATAATCATCGCCAGTCCAGCGTGCAATTGCACCGCTAAAAATCTTGCTCAGATAATCCCGTGGATTTTCATGTTCTGATACATCCTGTTTCAGCAATTCAGGCTGATTAAAGCGCGGCTCATAACGGGCGAATACCTGCTGATGATTAAATTCATTCCAGGCACTATCGGTCAGAATCTCACTTTCCGGAAAACATTTGTCCAGTGATAATTGCGCTGTCTGTTGATGGCGTTGCATGGAACCAGCCACCACATAAGGCGCTTCTTTCAGGATTTCTTCAAAATAGCGACCCAAAAGCTTTGCCTGTAACTCGCCGTTGGGCGAAAGTTGATCGTAACTTTCTGCGCCAAAAGAGGCCTGGCCATGCCGGATCAAGTAAATGGTAGTCATTTTGGCATTATCTCTTTAAATTTAAGCACATACTTTTGTGCAATCTCATTGGCTTCCAGTTTTTGCTTGCCAATCAGTTTTAAGGCACGAATATGCAAGGCATGAATCACCACCCAGAAATCCTTGAATGCTGGATTATTAGTCTGTTTATGGTAATAACGATAATAGATCTGCTGGGCAATGACCGCGAGACGGAATACACCAAACACCTCATAAAATGTCCAGTTCTCAGGCTGCAAACCGGTTTTTTCAAGATAATAATCTACGACCTCTTTACGGGTAAACATACCTTTTAGATTGGTCGGCTGACGACGAGTCGCTTTAAAAATGGCATTATCGGTATCTTCTACCCAATAGGCCAAGGCAGAACCTAGATCCATGAGCGGATCGCCAAGGGTGGCCATTTCCCAGTCCAGTACACCAATCACTTCAGTCGGATTTTCCGGATTTAAGATGACATTATCAAAACGCCAGTCATTATGAATCACACAGGTTTTGGAATCAGAAGGAATATTGTCTTTCAGCCAGTTGCGTACATATTTAAAGGATGGAACATTCAGCGTTTTGGCCTTTTCATAACGAGCATCCCAGCCTTCGACCTGACGGCGACAATAGCCTTCACCCTTACCGAGATTTTTAAGTTCGGTCCCTTGATAAGGCACCTGATGCAGTTCGATCAGTTTATCAATCACATTGATACATAAAGTTCGGATATCGGATTCAGTAAGCTGCAGCTCAGGTGGCATTTTGGCGCGAGGGATAATTCCTTCCAGACGTTTCATCACATAGAAATCACAACCAATGACCGATTCATCTTGACAAAGCGCCACCATTTCAGGCACCACAGGATAATGTTCAGCCAAGGCTTTCTGCACATGATATTCACGTGCCATGTCATGTGCAGATTTGGCTTTGGTACCGTGCGGCGGACGACGTAAAATTAGATCGGCATTGGTATACTGTAAACGGTAGGTCCAGTTTGAAGCTCCGCCTGAATATTGGGTCACTTGCACAGGGCCTTCAACATTCACATTTTGCTGAATTAACCAATTGGTGATGGCTTGTACATCCAGTTCTTCACCTTGACGAACTGCTCCACCTACATCAATAACCGCCATAATTTTTCCTTAAAATTTTTTAATACGTTGCAATCTTCTAGTTAAAGCCAGTTTATTTTTTGCGACGAGTACTGTAGCCACGTTTAGCCAGTTCCAGTTTGGCAATCATGCCTTTATGTACTTCATCTGGACCATCGGCCAAACGCAAGGCACGTGCCTGGGCAAAAAATCCGGTTAATGGTGTATCTCGAGAAACACCGGCACCGCCGTGGATCTGGATGGCCATATCGACGACTTTTTCCAGCACACTTGGCGCAACGACTTTAATTGCAGAAATTTCAGTCAGTGCCGCCATATTCCCTAAAGTATCCATTTTATAGGCAGCATACAAGGTCAAAAGACGGGCCTGATCAATCGCAACCCGTGCTTCCGCGACACGTTCCAGATTGCCGCCAAGTTTTAAAATTTCTTTGCCAAATGCGCTACGGCTCATACCACGGTCAATCATCAACTCTAAGGATTTTTCCGCAGCCCCGATGCAGCGCATGCAATGATGAATACGACCTGGTCCTAAGCGACCTTGAGCAATTTCAAAGCCCTGACCGGCACCGCCAATAAAATTCGAAACAGGGACACGGACATTTTCAAAGCTGACTTCGCCGTGGCCATGCGGAGCATCGTAGTCACCAAACACTGGCAGCATACGTTCAATTTTTACCCCTGCGGTATCTACCGGAACTAGAACCATCGAATGCTGATGATGACGGTCTTTTGTTTCATCTGGAGTATGTGCCATAAAAATAATGATTTTAGTATTTGGATCACCCAGACCTGATGACCACCATTTACGACCATTCAGAACAATCTCATCACCTTGAATTACCGCCGTTGCCTGCATATTGGTGGCATCACTGGATGCAACTGCAGGTTCAGTCATACAAAAGACCGAACGGATTTTCCCTTCTAATAGTGGCTTCAGCCATTGCTGTTTCTGTTCTTCAGAACCATAACGCCACAATACTTCCATATTGCCGCTATCTGGCGCATTACAGTTAAATACGACTGGTGCAATCAGGCTACGACCTGAAAGTTCGGCAATATGTGCATATTCCTGAACCGATAAACCTTGGCCAAGTTCAGGACAAGGGAGAAACATATTCCAAAGGCCAGCTGCCTTGGCTTTGGCTTTTAAGCTTTCCAGTTCTGCAGGCCATTGCCATTTGGTCCAGTCGCCGCCTTGGTTCAACTCATGAACTTGCTGCCAGAAATCAGCTTCAACTGGTTCAATTTCCTCAGCAATAAATTTTTTGGTTCTATTTAAATAATCTTGTGCACGTGCTGAAAGCTCAAACATCTCTTTATCCCTCTAAATATTCTAATTCATACGCTTTACAACACCTTAACCCAAAACCTATTATGAATAAAATGATTTTACTCCATACATTATTATGCATAGCATTCATTCTAAAACAGTCATGGACCTGCGAAATTTTCATCGTATCGACATTAACCTTTATCCGCTTTTTATGGCAATTTATGAGCAGAACAGTATTTCTAAAGCTGCACAGATTTTATCAGTTAGCCAGTCTGCTGCCAGTCATGCTTTACAACGTTTAAGACAGCATTTACAGGATGATTTATTTGTACGTACTGGCAGCAAAATGCAACCTACGCCGTTTGCGGAACAGATCTATCCTGAGCTGAAGAATGCACTTTTTGCGATTCAAAATATTTCAATACAGCATCAGCACTTCAGACCGGAAATGATTCAGAGTTTGAAAATTGCCGTACATGATGAAATTGAGCCAATGATCTTTCCCAGACTGGTTCAGCACTTTCAACAACTCAATCTGGAAATTCAACTTAGCAGCATGAAGCTGGACCGTAAAAATATAGCAGCAGACCTCGCCTCTCAACAGGTCGATTTTGTCATAGATCTGGAACAAAACATTGCTGAAAAAATCCAGTTTGAGCGTCTGGTTCAAGATGAATTTGTAGTGTGTACACAATTAACAGAAATGAATGAGCAGATTTATCTTGCCTCACCTCATATTGGCGTGTCATCACGCCGTACTGGCGTTTTAGTTGAGGATATTTATTTAAGCCGTAAACAATATTCACGACAGATTTTTTTACGCTGTCAGCATTACTCAACTGCTCTGCAAATTTTGGAACAACAAAAGACAGCTATGCTGACTATTCCTAAAAATGTATTGGTACATTTACAATTGGCTACCAGTCTAAATATTTTTGAAGTCCCTGTGGAACTGCCGAAAATTAATATGGGGATATATTGGCATAAGGATTTGCACGAGAATAAGAGACATCAATTTTTGAGAGCTGAAATTTATAAAATTTTTACTTAGGCTATTTATAAAGAAATTTAAATTGCTTAGGCTATTTTATATATAAGTTTAGATGGTTGCAGATTCATCTTTTCGCCAGAAAAATATACTTAGGCTATTTTAGCTGGTACAAAACTAAACACTGAGTGATTAGCTTTTAATCCGTAGATCTACTGGCTTTGCTCTAGAATGGCTCGACTTTTAGCTGTGATTTTACAGCTGGTTTTGCTGATTTGGATCTTGCCTTTGTTAAATCTCTCCACCACCTGGCAAATTGTGCTGGGTCTAGTACTGCTATGTTTTTCTTATTATCTGCTGCATAAGATTACAGTTTATTTAAAAGATGTTTTCCGTCCCTTTAAGAAAGGCAAAAAATACTGGTGCCGTGTAAAAGCTGTAAGTGACGGTGATACCCTCACCTGCTACCGTTTTAACATTCGTCGCTCTGAAACCAAATTGCGCTTTGCTTTTGTCGATGCCCCCGAATCATCGCAAGCCTATGGTAAAGAATCGCAGCGCCTGGTCAAAAGCATGGTGAATAATAAAATGATTCGGGTCAAGATAACCGACATTGACCGTTATGGCCGTTGTGTCGGTGTGGTCTATCGCTATCGCAAAAATATCAATGAAGAGATTGTCAAACGTGGTGCAGCGTGGGTCTATGAAGAATATATTAAGGACAAAAATCATTTACGCTATATGATGGAGCTGCAAAATAAAGCCAAGAAACAGAAAAAAGGTCTTTGGAAAAGTAGCCGTCCTGTACGTCCAAGTGTTTATCGTAAACAGGTAAAATCGTCAATTTGATTTTATCAAATATAAATTGCAAATAATAAAAAGTGATCAGGACATTCAGATCACTTTTTTTCATTTATTTTAGTTTTACCGATTTAATAAGCCAAATGCACCAGAAAGCGGAATGCGCCAGCAATCAGAGCCAGCGTTAAAAATCCTGCCAGCCATAATCCTAAAAACCATAATGCCTGTTTGCCTTTCATGACCACTCCTTAATGATAGCCATCATCGCCGACCCTGACCTTATGCCGGAACACCCAATAGGACATACCCGTATAAATCACAATAATTGGAATCAGGATCAAAGCACCAATCAAAGCAAATAACTGGCTATTTTCATGCGCTGCTGCCTGCCAGATTGTTACGCTCGGCGGAATAATATATGGCCATAGACTGATCAAGAATCCAGTATAAGCGAGGAAAACCAGAACCAGCATATAGGTAAATGGACCTAATTCACTGCGTCTTTTACAGGCACGTAAGGCCAGCCAGGTAAATAGCAGAACCAGAACTGGAACTGGCATAAAATAGGTGAATTGTGGCTGACTAAACCAGCGTTCGGCAATCTGTGGATGGGTCAACGGCGTATAAATACTGACAGCACCCAATATGATCAGCAAGGCAATAATCAGCTTAGGCATTAGTTTAAACATTCGATCCTGCAAATCATCTCCGGTTTTATAGATTAGCCAGCCACAGCCTAATGCCGTATAGAGCACCACCACACTGATTCCGGTGAAGATGCTGAATGGAGTGAGCCAGTCCAGACCACCACCAACATAGACACCATTTCGAGTTTCAATGCCCTGAATATAAGCGCCTAAAATCATGCCTTGCAGGAAACTGGTGATCGCAGAACCACCGATAAAGGCTTTATCCCACCAATGCTTACTGCGGTTTGCCTTGAAGCGGAATTCAAAAGCCACGCCGCGGAAAATCAAGGCAATCACCATCAGAATAATTGGCATATACAGCGCCGAGAGTACGGTCGAGTAAGCGAGTGGAAAAGCTGCAAATAACCCTGCACCGCCCAAAACCATCCAGGTTTCATTGCCATCCCAGACCGGAGCCACGGTATTCATCATGACATCACGTTCATCCTGATGCGGAAAGAAAGGAAACAAGATGCCGATGCCCAGATCGAAACCATCGAGAATGGTATAAATCAATACACCCAAACCAATAATCACAATCCAGATTAATGATAAATCAATCATTTTTTATCCTCCTGATCCGGTTGTTCAGGAACTTCTTCGATACGTTCGCGAATACTACTTAATGGCCGGCGTGAAGCCTGCACTACATCGCTATCTGATTCATGATCTGGTCGGGTATGAATAAACTCTGGACCTTTGTGCATCAGACGCAACATGTAGTAAATCCCGATACCAAATACCACACAGTAGACGACTACAAAAATAATCAGAGTCAGCCCCACCTGTTCAGCGGAAACCGGAGACAATGCATCCTTGGTACGCATGATGCCGTAGACTACCCAAGGCTGACGGCCGACTTCTGTGGTAAACCATCCCGCCAGCATGGCAATAAATCCGGAAGGTCCCATAATCAAGGCAAATCGATGCAATGCACGGGATTCATAAAAGCGACCACGGGTACGTGCCCACGCTCCCCATAACGCCAGTAACAGCATCAATACGCCGAGTCCGACCATAATCCGGAAGCTCCAGAACACCACCAGCGAATTCGGCCGGTCTTCAGGCGCAAAGTCTTTAAGTCCTGTAACCTTTCCATCCATCGAGTGGGTTAAAATCAGGCTACCCAAGTTGGGAATTGCGACTGCATATTTGGTTTCTTCGGCTTCCATATCTGGAATACCAAAGAGATATAAGGGCATGCCTTCATCATGATTGGTTTCCCAATGCCCTTCCATTGCCGCCAGTTTTGCTGGCTGATGCTCAAGGGTATTAATACCGTGCATATCACCGACGATGACCTGCAAAGGTGCAAGTACCAGAAGCAGCCACATTGCCATGGAAAATGAAGTTTTAACCAGTGCATCGCGACGGCCTTTGATCAGATGCCATGCAGCTGTAGCAGCAACCAGTAAGGCGGAAACCAGAAAGGCAGCCATAGCCATATGGGCCAGACGATAAGGGAAAGATGGGTTAAACACGATAGCAAGCCAATCTTGCGGAACAATCAGGCCATTTTCAATCGCAAAGCCTTGTGGGGTCTGCATCCAGCTATTGGATGATAAAATCCAGAACATGGAAATACAGGTTCCTATCGCAACCATCAAGGTCGAGAAAAAGTGCGCCTTTGGTCCTACTCGACCCCAGCCAAAGAGCATGATGCCCAAGAATCCGGCTTCTAAAAAGAAGGCGGTTAAAACTTCATAAGCCAGCAAGGGCCCAGTCACACTTCCTGCAACCCGGGAAAACTCACTCCAGTTGGTTCCAAACTGGTAGCTCATCACCACACCGGATACGACGCCCATACCAAATGCGACGGCGAAAATTTTCACCCAAAATTTGAACAGATCCTGAAAAATCGGGTTTTGGGTTTTGAGCCAGCGCCATTCCAGAATAGCCAGAAAGCTGGCCAAGCCAATAGAAATTGCCGGAAAAATGATATGAAAAGATACAGTAAAGGCGAACTGTATTCGTGCTAACTCTAATGCAGTTAAACCCAGAGTCATAAGCTTCACCTATGCATTGTTATTTGGCATCTTTGCCCTTCAATTTTTAAGTCATGAATTTTTCTAGTGACATGGTTAGCTTAGGCGTGGCTGTTATAAAAAGTATGTAGTCTTTTGTTGATTATTTTTTAATCAGGTTAAACTGTGTAAACGCTATTGGTAGAGAAAATATTACTCTCAATAATTTTAAAACTCTGCTCTTGAGCTTTGAATAAAACAGGCGTAAATTAGGCCTAAATTTAGTTACTCAGGTTAACTATAAATATGTTTTCCCAATCTCCCCGACTCCGTACGCTGCTATTACGCTGCGCACGACTGATGAGCGATGAGATCAATACGATCTTGTTGTCATCTCAATTAAATTATTCCTTATGGCAGGTGTTATACGTCATCCAGTTAAAGCAGCAATGTACGCTGGCAGATATTTCCAGTTATCTCAATGTATCCAAGCCGGGTATTACCAAGCGGATTCAGCAACTGGTTGAGCTCGATCTGATTGTCCAACTCGAAACTGAAGATAAGCGTCAAAAGCTGTTCAAGCTGAGTGAGCAAGGAATTGAGACCTTTGCGATGTGTTCCACCCAGATCGATGCATTTGAAGATCAGTTGCTTGAGCACATTGCATCAGATGATCTTGAAGGCAGTAAAAATACCTTGATGCAACTCATTCAGCAGTTATATCCCTCATCTCAGGACAGACCTCAATGAGCCAAGAACAAGAAGCGCCTTTATGGACGCCCAATTTTATCCTGATCAGTCTGGTAAATTTCCAGCTGGTTCTGGTGTTCTACTTGCTGGTGATTGTGATTGTCGGCTACTCGGTTGCTGAGCTAGGTGCGTCGACTGCGCAAGCCGGTCTGGTATCAGGTCTGTTTATTGTCGGCACCCTATTCGGACGATTATTGATCGGAAAATTACTGAATCGTCTGGGCCTAAAAAATACGCTTGTCATTGGCCTGACTGGTTTCCTACTCTTTTCCGGACTCTATATGATTCCGACCAAGCTGGAAGTCTTATTAGGTATCCGGCTGATACACGGCTTTATGATGGGTATGGCTTCTACTGTACTGGGTACAGTGATTGCACAGACCATTCCTGCCACACGGCGTGGTGAAGGAATTGGATATTTCAGCATGAGCAGCACCCTTGGCACAGCGATTGGTCCCTTTGTCGGAATCTGGCTGATGACAAATTTTAATTATCAGGTAATTTTTATCTTTACCAGTATCGTTGCGCTCAGCTGCCTGATCTGTGGACTGTTTATCCAGCCACCACGTCTTAAAGCCAGTACGCTAAGCTCATCATCTACTCCACAAAGCACCAGCAAACTGGCCCAATATATTGAACCGAATGCCTTACCCATTGCCGTGATTGTGCTGCTAGTAGCGACGTGTTATTCAGGTATATTGTCGTTTATTCACTTTTATGCCAAAGAAATCAATCTGGTCGAAGCAGCATCATTTTTTTTCCTGATGTATGCCTTTGCCATTCTGCTGTCCCGTCCTTTTACTGGCCCACTCATGGATCGTAAAGGTGAAAATATTATTATCTATCCAGCCATTGTGATTATGGCACTGGGGATATTGCTACTCAGTCAGGCGCAAAACTCTGTGATGTTACTCACTAGTGCAGCGTTACTCGGTTTTGGTTTTGGGAATATCCAGTCGGTGTGTCAAACCATCGCCGTGAAAAG
The DNA here is from genome assembly GCF_044547685.1 of Acinetobacter sp. NPDC052428. GTDB lineage: Bacteria > Pseudomonadota > Gammaproteobacteria > Pseudomonadales > Moraxellaceae > Acinetobacter > Acinetobacter lwoffii_G. Next base: position 23,519 of record NZ_JBIUAT010000025.1, on the reverse strand, counting down.
TACGACATTGCAGCGAATGGGACTCGCAACCTCAACCTTCTTTATTGCCCTGGATGCCGGTCTTGGTTTTGGCCCTTATTTCCTGGGTATGCTGCTGGATCAGATCGGTTATCGCCAGCTTTATCTGTTCTCGGCACTGCTCACCCTGAGCTGTCTGATCTGGTATTACCTGCTGCATGGTCGGAAAGCAGGAAAAGTACAGCCTTCTCATTAAAATCTTTTAAAAGCGCCGGCTAAACCGGCGCCGGTATTCCAACGGCGTCAGACCAGCTTTTTTATGAAATAAACGGCGGAATGAACTTGGATCCTGATAGCCAACATTTTGCATAATCACATCCACAGCTTGATCGGTTTCTTCCAGTCGTTTACGTGCGGCTTCAATCCGGATCGCTTGTAGATACTGATTGGGTGGTATGTCTAAGGCTTGTTTAAAACGACGGATCAGAGTGCGAGTGGTGACATTAAAGCGTTCTGCCAACTCATTCACAGTAAAATCTTCATGAAAATGCTGCTCTAGCCAGTTCTGGATTTTCTGCACCAGTTCATCATGGTGCGGCTGGCCAATATTCAGCAATGAATAAGACAACTGGCTATCACGGCGGTAATCAATTACAAAAGATTTGGCCGATTGCATGGCCACCTCAAAGCCATAAAAGCGTTCAATCAGATGTAAGCCTAGGTCGAACCAGGCCAGGCCACCACCCGCGCAGTAGATATTCTGATCCCGGCTAATCATCAGATCGGCATTCAGTTTCACCTTAGGATAACGTGAACGGAACATGTCCTGAAAACCCCAATGCGTTGTTGCAACTCGGTCATCTAAAATACCTGCTTCTGCCAGAAAAAAATTCCCGGTACAGTTTCCTGCAATTAAAGTCGCATCTGCATGTGCAGATTTTAAAAAATGAATCAGTTCTGGATTCTGTTGCAATACATCCTGAATCGGTGCAGCGATAGTCGGTACCACCAGAATATCTGCAGTTTGAATCTCTTGATAAGAAAAATGTGCCTGTAACTGCAGCCCATTGATACACCGAATCAGTTGTCCATCTGGACTGGCGATACTCACTTTAAACAAGCGCTTTACATCCTGCTGCTGGATCCGGTTCCAGCTTACGCCAGCCATGGCAAATAAATCGACCACACCTGTAATGGCCGAAGCCAGAGCCCCATCAAAGCCTAAAATCACCACCTGTTGCATATTTTTCTATTTGTCACTTTTCACCCGATTCATGTCATTATTGACAATCCTCCTCAATAAAAGCAACTGCTAGTCTTGATGCTATCTCAAGGATTGCACACTCAGGATAGTACTGTGACCCAACTAATTAATGATAAAGATCTTGATTTCCAGCTTTATGATGTCTTCAAACTTGAAGCGCTGACTAAACTGCAACGCTATCAGGATCATGATAAAAATACTTTCGACAGCATTCTGGAAACGGCAAAAGGTATCGCGACTGATTATTTTGCGCCGCATAATGCCAAAGCTGATCAGCATGAACCGAACTTTGATGGCAAACAGGTCAAAACCATTGATGAAGTGAAGACAGCCTGGCAACAGTTTGCCGATGCCGGCCTGCTTTGCGCCCAGCATGATTATGCAGATGGTGGTATGCAACTACCCACTTTGGTGAATATGGCCTGCAATGCTTATTTCATGTCGGCCAATCCGGCCACCGTGGCTTATTCTTTTTTAACAGCCGCTGCGGCGAACCTGATACAAGCTTTTGCCTCCCCAGAACAAAAGCAAATATTCTTACCACATATGTTGAGTGGCCGCTTTGCCGGCACCATGGCCATGACCGAGCCGAATGTAGGTTCCTCTTTGGGCGATCTGACCACTAAAGCCATTCCTCAGGCAGATGGAATTTATAAAATTAAAGGCCAGAAAATGTTTATTTCGGGTGGCGATCAGGACATTACTGAAAATATTGTGCATCTGGTCTTGGCGCGGATTCAGGATGCGCCGCAAGGCGTGAAAGGAATTTCCCTGTTTATCGTACCAAAATTCAGAACTCATGAGGATGGTTCACTCGGTGAAGCTAATGATGTACAGCTGGCTGGCTTACTGCACAAAATGGGCTATCGAGGTACCACATCCACAGTTTTAAGCTTTGGAGAAAATGATAATTGCTTAGGCTATTTAATTGGAGAACCCGGACATGGCTTAAAATATATGTTCAAGATGATGAATGAAGCACGTGTGGGTGTCGGTCTGGGCGCAGCCATGATTGGTTATCGAGGCTATCTGGAATCTCTGGATTATGCTAAAAACCGTCCGCAAGGCCGGCCAGTTCATGAAAAAACACCTGACTCGAAACCAGTGAATATCATTGAACATACCGATGTCAAACGTATGCTACTGGCGCAAAAGTCGTATGTAGAAGGTTCGCTGGCACTTTGCTTATTTGCAGCCCGATTAATTGATGAACATCAGGCAGCTCAAGATGAAGATAGTGCAATTCTGCTTGATCTCATCACCCCGGTGGTTAAATCCTTCCCTTCTGCCTATGGTCCGAAAGCCAATGATCTGGCCATTCAGGTCTTGGGCGGCGCGGGTTATACCCGTGAATATCCGGTGGAGCAATGTTATCGTGATAACCGGCTCAATCCGATTCATGAAGGAACTTACGGTATTCAATCTCTGGATCTGCTAGGTCGTAAACTCTGGCAACACAATGGCAAAGGGCTAAATTTACTCATGCAGCGCATCCAAAAGACCTTGTCAGAGATTCATGAACCTAAGATAGTGGAACTGGCAGAGATCTATAAACAGCACCTTGCCACTGTACAAAAAACTACACAGGTTTTAGGTCAGGCCCTACATCAAGGCAAAGTCAGTGAAGCTTTGGCCAATTCAGGACTGTATCTAGATATGATGGGCAAAACCATCCTATCCTGGCTATGGCTGGAAATGGCGAATCAGGCTCAACTCAAGTTTGGGACATCTTCGCAGGCAGAAGATCAGACTTTTCTGGCAGGGAAAATTCAGGCAGCTCAATATTTTATTCGCTGGGAACTCCCTGAAATTGAACATCAGGCCAAATTACTGATGAATCTGGATGATACTTGCCTGAATATGCAAGCCGACTGGTTCTAGACAGAAGTCATTAAAAAATGCGCCTTTATCGGCGCATTTTTATTCTGTAATTCATTAAGCTATAGAGTCTTTTACACCAAATTTTTTAAACAGCTTGGCACGCTTGGAAGGCAAGATATTGGCCTTGCTTAAATCGCCCTGATAATGCTGATATACCCGCTGATCCATGATTTTGTACCATAAAGGTGGAATCAGGGCTGGAATCAACATGGTTGCATAACCGCTGGGTAATTCTGGCGCTTCATCAAAATGCCGCAACGCCTGAAATGGACGGCTTGGAAAGGCATGATGATCAGAATGGCGTTGTAACTGATACAAAAACAGATTGGTCACGATATTGTTGTTATTCCAGCTATGTTCCGGCAAGGTTCGCTCATAACTGCCATCCGCTTTCTGTCCGCGTTTTAGTCCGTAGTGCTCGATATAATTCACAATCTCAAACAGGCTGACGCCATAAAATGCCTGTGTCAGTGTATAAGGAATAATTTTCTTGCCATACGCCTTTAGCATCAAGGCATGATAGCCGGCACTCATGGCCCAACCATGAAACAGTTCATTTTCCTGACTAAAGAATTTCAGTCCCTTACGCTCGAGCCGTCTTTTTTCAATCTGGATTGCAGATTTTAATCCGCCTATGACGGTACGTGGCCAGAAGCGGTAAAAAGACTCTCCCATTTTTGAAGATGCCGGATCTTCAGGCGTGGCTACCCGTTTATGATGTCCATAAGGATGTTCAATCCGAAAATGGTTATAGCCCAAAGGCATCAGGCTGGCATGAGACCAGTAATGGTCTTTTTTCTGCGGACGATGGCTGAGTTCATGTGCGGTATTTACGCCTACACCATTAATCGCACCCATAGAAATTCCAAGCAATACCTGATCCAGCAAAGACACATTTGGGCGGCTTACGACATAGCCGGCAAATGCATTGGCTGCCATTTGCAAGGGAATAAATGCTTTTACAATGCGGTCATAATAAGGATCATTAACCAGTGCCTTGATCTGCTCATCATTTGGATTATTGACATCATCGCCAATCAGGGCATCTAAAGTGGGAATAATCACATGCAGTAATAAAGGCCCGCCCATCGCAAAGACTTTTTTAGTGGCTTTGGGACCAAAATGATAACCGGCCAGAATTCCCATTCCGATCACAGGCAGACCTGGGCTGAGCAACCAGCCAAAACGTTTTTTATCCAGCTTTACACCTTTTTGTGCGTACGCTTCCTGCGTAAACTGCGCTTTCTGGATTTGTGCAGGGGCATTCATTGCGACCTTCCTTTTTTATGTTACTCTGCACTTATAGTTGAATATTTCAGCAGTAGCGAACAGTATTCAACGTCCAGAAAAGCTATGTCAGCGTCCTTGGCACATGCTGCCAAATTCTGGCCTATAATCACAAAGTTAAAAAATTTATAGTCAATTCAATGAAATAAAACAGAAGAATAGAGTTAGGCATGGATGCTTTAAGTAAAATTTTTGATGATATTCATCTGGAAAAATCAGAATACCTTTATCTGAATGTGTTTCATCCGGGCGGCTTTGACTATCAGCATGAACCCTTTATGCTGGCCTATATCCTGTTACAGGGACAGGCGCAATTAAAATTCATGAATGGTGATCGGCTGGAGCTGCAACAAGGTGATCTGGTGCTATTACCCGCAGGTTCCGCTCATCATGTTTCCTGCCCAGACAACGCCGATTTTTCTGAGCACCATGCGATTAATCCTTATTTTCAGAGCAATGCACAGCAATGTGTTGATCTCAATCGGGAAAATTCGGCGGAGCATAGTTTCATACTGGCCATTCGTTCCAGTCTGGATATGCAGATGGCCAAACCTCTTTTAAGTGCATTACCTAAATACCTGCATATTCAGCATATTATGGGTGATACGGCGCCGGAATGGTTACAGGTTGGCTTACAGTTCCTAGCACTGGAAACCCAGCAACTTCGTCCCGGACGTGACAAGATTCTGGATCATCTGGTCAGTATTTTACTGATTGAATGCGTGCGAGATTATATTTTAAACCTGGAAAATGCCTCAAGCTGGCTGAATGCCCTCTCGCATCCGGAATTATCCAATGCACTGGCGGCGATTCATGGCAAACCTGAGCAGTCTTGGACTGTGGAAAGTCTGGCCGAACAATGTCATATGTCACGTTCTAAATTCGCCCAGTTGTTTACCCAGATTGTCGGTGAGCCACCCCTTGCCTATCTACAACAGCACCGCCTGCGTCTGGCAGCGCAATATTTACGAAATAGTGGATTTGGTATCCAACAGATCGCTTATCTGGTTGGTTATTCATCCGAGACGGCGTTTAGTCAAAGTTTTAAAAAACAGTTTGAACAGACGCCGACCCAATACCGGCTGAATTGTCAGAAGAATCAGTCTTTGTTACCCAACTAAAATTACTGGACTAACGCCAACACTGCTGTGACTGGATCTTCGCTATTGCCAGAAAGTAGCTGCTTGTGCATGGTAATGTGCTGCATAACCTGAATCTGCGCTGCTTCAATATCCATCAGTTTTTCAATTTCAGATGCCAGATTTTCAGGGGTAGCATCGGACTGGATCAGTTCCTGAATCACTTTTTTGCCGGCAATAATATTCGGCAATGAAAAATAAGGGATTTTCACCAACAATTTGGCAATTCGATAAGTCAGCCAGTGCAGCTTATAAAAGGTCACCATCGGACGGTGCAGCAACATCGCTTCAAGCGTTGCAGTTCCAGACGCCAATGCAATGATATTGGACGCATTCATGACCTGACGGCCAATTTTAGATTCAGCGCTAGTATTTTCCATCAGGTTAATCTGAGCTTGTAAGCTTTCAGGATAAGTGGCCAATAGACTTTCAATTTGCTGCTTACGTGCATCATTAATCGCCGGAATCAGAAAGGTATAATCCGAATATTTTTGGTGCAGAATATTGGCTGCATCCAGAACCAAAGGCCCTAAACGTTCAATTTCACCACGACGGCTGCCCGGCAATAAGGCAATATATTTCTGACTTGGATCCAAGCCTAATTCTGTCTTAGCTGCCAGAATTGGATTTTCAAGCGGTAACTGGCTGGCCAATGGATGTCCAACAAAAGCTGCTGGCACATCCCATTGCTTGAAAAAGGCTTTTTCAAATGGAAATAAGCACAGTACCAGATCAATACTGGCTTTAATGCCATGCACACGACCTTGACGCCATGCCCAGACCGAAGGACTGACGTATTGCACAGTTTTAATCGGTAACTGTTTTTGTTTAATGGTTTTTGACAAACGCAGGTTAAAATCAGGCGCATCAATCCCGATGAAAATATCGACTGGATCTTTAGTCCAGGTTTCTACCAGACCATCACGAACAGCAAAAAGTTTTTTAATATCTTTTAAAACTTCGACAATGCCCATCACCGATAAAATATCCATCGGATAATAGCTTTTAAAGCCTTCCGCGATCATTTGTGGACCACCAATGCCTTCAAACTCTGCATCAATGCCTTGCTCACGAAAACGGCGAATCAATTTTGCGCCAAGCGTATCTCCAGAGACTTCACCGACCACGATTCCAATTTTAAGTTTTCGATTTAGCAAGTGGGTTTCCTCTCAGATCCGCATGGAAATTTATTGACTCGGGATTCTAACATAATCCTGTGACTATTCCGGAAGAAGCTTAAGTATCTTCTAATTTTAAGAAACTCACCGTTTAGAATGACTTAGTCAATGATAGAGCTTGCATAACAAGAATTAAATCGACATTTACAGCTACATTAAATTAGATAGAAACGGGTTAAATCGGGCAGTTAAAATCAATCATCATATTCGCACTTTATACATAACCCAGCGAATAAACATGAAAGATCACCTAATATTCCTCCCCTAGCTTTATCTTTTTTATGCATAAGTAAATCAATAATCAAGACAACGACTTATATCCAAAAGTCATAAGATATGCTCGTTTTTTGATTTTGGCATATATGCATGTTTAGTTCGATTGAATTTATTTTAGCAGGCGTTCTGGTAGGTTTTTGTGTAGGTGTAACCGGTGTCGGTGGCGGTTCATTGATGACGCCAATTCTTATCAGCTTATTCCGGATTGAACCGCATATCGCAATTGGTACTGATCTTCTTTATGCCGCGATTTCTAAATTCTGTGGCTCGTTTGTACATGCCAAGAAAATGAATATTGTCTGGCCGATTGTGATCTGGCTGGCCGTTGGCAGTATTCCCGCATCTTTTGCAACGCATTGGGTTCTTGATAACTATCTGAGCCAATCGACACATTACAAGGCCGTCCTGACCATAGTGTTGGGCTTTATGCTGACCATTACCGGCTTATCTATTCTGTTCCGCACCCAGATCGAAAATCTTTTCAATAAATACAGAAAACAAGAACTGCCTGACATGACGCAGGATCTGGAAAAAGTAAAACTGCAAGCCAAAGAAAAACGCGTAGCCATTATTATCATGGGCATTATCTTGGGTATATTTGTCACGCTATCTTCAGTGGGTGCCGGCGCATTTGGTATCATGGCACTTGTAGTGATGTTCCCGAATCTGCCAATGATTCGTATCATTGGCTCAGATGTTGTGCATGCAGTGGTACTGACCCTGGTTGCAGGGCTGGGTCATATGTCTTCAGGCAACGTCGATTTCATGCTACTCATGTGGTTATTGGTGGGATCTATTCCAGCGATTATTGTCGGCACTTTACTTAGCTCACGTATGCCGGAAAAACTGATCCGCAAAATTTTAGGTATTACCCTATTTGCGCTGGGCGTGAATTTTATAATTAATCCTGTGAAATCAAAACCGGCTCAACCTGCTGAAACAGCAATGATAATTGTGAGCCAAAATTCCCCGTCCGTTTAATTTAACTATCCGATTCATCACTTTTTTTTCAAAGAAGTATTCATCTTTTTTATAACAAAGTGACGCATCATTCATGTTATATTCGGGCTATTAAACAACCTTTTGTATGATCGAACCAGTGACGGCAATGAATACACAACAGTCAAATCCTATTTCAGCATCAGATATTGATGACGTGAATATCCACAGCATGATTCCTCTTGTAACCCCTGCCGAGCTTAAAGCAGAGTTACCGTTGACTGAAACTGCTTATCAAACCGTACTGCATGGTCGTGAAACGATTCGTAAAATTCTGGATGGTGAAGACAAACGCCTGTTCGTGGTAATTGGCCCTTGTTCTATTCATGATCCAGCGGCGGCGCATGAATATGCTGAACGCTTAAAAGTACTGAGCGAAAAAGTGAAAGACAGCTTATATATCGTGATGCGGGTTTATTTTGAAAAACCACGTACTACCGTAGGCTGGAAAGGTCTGATCAATGACCCGGATATGAATGATTCATTCAATATTGAAAAAGGTCTGCGTATCGGTCGCAAGCTGTTACTTGAACTGAATGAAATGGGCTTGCCATGTGCCACTGAAGCACTTGATCCAAACTCGCCACAGTATTACCAAGACCTGATTTCATGGTCAGCGATTGGTGCACGTACCACAGAAAGCCAGACGCATCGTGAAATGTCTTCAGGCCTTTCTTCTCCGGTTGGCTTTAAAAATGGTACTGACGGCGGGTTAACTGTCGCGACCAATGCGATGCAATCGGTAAGACATGGCCATAGCTTCCTCGGTCTAAATGATCAAGGTCAGGTGGCTGTCATTCGTACTTCAGGTAACCCATATGCGCACGTGGTGTTGCGTGGTGGTAATGGTAAACCGAACTATGATGCAGGCTCGGTTGCAGATGCAGAAGCTGCGCTAGCCAAGGCCAAAGTCAGCACCAAGATCATGATTGATGCCAGCCACGCCAACTCTAACAAAGATCCGTACCTGCAACCACTTGTACTTAAAAACATTTCCGAACAAATTCTTGATGGAAATATGTCAATTGTTGGTATTATGGTAGAAAGTCATCTTAAGGGTGGTCGTCAGGACATTCCAGCGAACCTAAATGATATGGAGTACGGTCAATCCGTTACGGATGGCTGTATCGACTGGGAAACGACTGAAAAAGTTTTACTCGACATGCATGAGGCATTGAAAGACATTTTACCTAATCGTTAAATGATCTGACAAACGCCATCGCCAAGATGGCGTTTGCATTTCTAGAACAAGGAAAATTTATCTGATGAATGATATTGAAACGGCATTAAGCCAGATTGAGAATTTTCAGTTCATACACGAACATCTGTTTAGCTCCGGTCAACCGACCACTGCACAATTAAAGCTGATGAAAGAATACGGTGTATCTACAGTCATCAATGTGGCGCTGACCGATAGCGAACAGTATCTTCCGCATGAAGATAAAATTTGCCTTGAGCTAGGACTAAACTATATTCAGGTTCCGATTTCCTGGGAAACCCCTTCAGACAATCAATGCCTGCTGGTACTAGATCTGATCGATCATCTGGTAAAAGAGCAAATGGTCTGGGTACATTGTTCGCAAAACTACCATGTCAGCTGTCTGATGTACTTATATCGTCAGTACTATATGGATATGGATCTGCCTACTGCACAAGAACACTTGCATCAGATCTGGCAACCGAATGAAACCTGGACCGGTTTAATGCATGCGGTTGCCCTACAGCTACAAGGCCGTAAAGCAACTCAGGAACTGGAACTATCCTTGATTAATCCAAATTATTTTGCCTGATGTTATTTACTGTGGCTCAATAACACGGTTGCCATCGACATAATGCCTTCCTGACGACCGGTAAAACCTAACTGTTCAGTAGTGGTGGCTTTAATACTGATTTGAGTTACATCAATATTTAAGACATCTGCAATACTTTGACGCATGGCCAGATTGTGTTTCGCCAGTTTTGGACGTTCACAAGCCACAGTAATATCAGCATTATTCAGATGATAACCACGATCCAGAATCAGCTGATAGACATGCTTGAGTAGTACCCGGCTATCTGCACCTTTAAACTCAGGATCTGTATCTGGGAAATGCTGGCCAATATCTCCAAGCGCCAAAGCACCCAACAAAGCATCACAGAGTGCATGCAGAACCACATCACCATCCGAATGTGCTTTCAGACCGTGAGTATGCGGAATTTGAATGCCTGCCAGAGTGACAAAATCACCTTCTTCAAATGCATGCACATCCAGACCCTGGCCAATACGAATTTGTGCGATCACCTTATACATCCTTTAGAAATAGCCCATTGAAATCTTGTACACTTGCTTTCTATTTCGCTATAGTTAGATCAAGCGTAACACAGTGAAAGTATAAGCGATCATGCTACTGAAAACTGATATAAATATGTTGAAAATAATTGGCCTGATGCTCGGTCTGGGGATGATATCTACGGGTAGCTCGGCGATCACAATGGACTGTAGCGACGACAGCAAAAAAACGGCTGCCATGAATAAAGTCTGCTCAGCATCGCTGGCTGAATCTCGTGAAAAACTCACAGACCAATACTTTACTGCTTTCCTGATTACTGATGCACCTGTGCGCTTATTGCAAGATACCCAACAATTATGGGCAACCCGTTTACAGCAATGCAAAACACTAGACTGTTTTAAACAGCAGTTTGAATGGCGTTTAGATGATTTAAATGTCTATATTTCGCTGAATCAAAGTTTAACCCAGCATTATATTAAGTTTGAACAGGGGCAAATTGCCAAGCAGCCTGTTCATCTCAAGATTCATCAACTGACCAAAGACCGGATCAAGATTGAAGGTCTTGCCTATCGTAATCCGAATAACCGGACCGAGAAGCAGATCATTCCTTTTTTAGCCTATACCACGCCTGAGACAAAAAACCAGATTTCCGATAACGAAAATGACTGCCGCTATGAGTTTAAGTATAGTAAAGCTATTTTAGCCGTCAGTAGCCAGCAAAAAGGCTGTGAGCGTTTTACTGGGATTTATCGAATATATGATTGATTTAATTTAAAAATATTAAAATTTATTGTTATATAAAATGAGATTTTTGGTGTAAAAAACAGCCCGCAAGCGGGCTATCAATTTAAGCAGGATAGTATTGCGCAATTTCCTGACTAATCATCGCAGCCGTTGCAGCTGATAAAGTCCAGCCCAGATGACCATGTCCGGTATTGTAAAATATCCGTTCATGTTTGCCACGGCGTACTACCGGCATCATATTTGGCATCATTGGGCGTAAACCAGCCCAAGGCACGACATGTTCGGTACACAGGTCAAAATTACGATTGGTCCAGTCAATCAGCGGCTGAATCCGGTCAGCTCGAATATCCCGGTTATATCCATTAAACTCAGCTGTTCCTGCGACACGTAGACGATCCTTACCTAAACGTGACAAGACAATTTTGGCGCTTTCATCCAGTAAACTGACCCAAGGTGCGTTGTTTTGGCTCTGTTCATCATTCAGTTGCACGGTAATGGAATAACCTTTGACTGGATAGACATTGACTCGTTCACCAAGAATCTCAGCCAATTGATAGCTTCCAACACCTGCACAGACCACAATAGCATCTGCATTAATTTCTAGAATATCATCTGGAGAGGAATGGACATTTTCAGTACTGGGTTTGCATTTAACCTGAATATTCTGAGCCTGATGATCAACAGCGAAAACATCCTGACCAAATTCGAATTTCACACCTTTTTGCATACAGGCTTTGGCCAGACCAGTGCTGAATTTATGAATATCCCCGGTGGCATCGCTCTGGCAGTAAAATCCAGCATAATAATCGCCCGTTAATGCGGGCTCGATCTGCTTGATTTCTGAATTGGAAATTGCATTGCGCTCCAGACCGCCACTACACAACAGATCATTGACTTTGATCGCAACATCATAATCCGTCTTGTTATGATAAAAATGTAAAATGCCGCGTTTTTCCAGATCGAAATCAATATTTTCTGTTTGTGCAATTTCAAATAAGCGTGCTCTTGCCAGTAAAGCCAAGCGTACCGTTTCTCGGGTATTGACTTCATAATGTTTAATATTGCTCAGAAATTCCATGAGCCAGCTGTATTTATGCACACTGAAAGAAGGATTGAGCAAAAGTGGTGCGGTTTTCTGTGACATCCATTTGATGCCTTTGAGTACCGTGGCTTTCTGGTTCCATACTTCGGCATTACAGGCAGAAAGCTGGCCGCCATTGGCAAAGGATGTTTCCATTGCCGGATAAAGATGCCGATCAACCACAGTCACTTGATAGCCTGATTGTGCAAGCTCATAAGCTGTGGTTACTCCGGTAATACCGGCCCCAATCACCACGACATGACGCATAGACACCTCCTTGATTATATTGATGTCTTTTCCCATCTGTCATGTGTACCTGAGAGCTTCGGTAGATACATTGCACATCAATGCGGCCACCTTCCCCTTCGGTGAGTGATTCAACACTTCTCTCCAGAGTTTTTATCCATTATCACAGTCCTTTTGCCTGAGAGTTTCCTGGGAACTTGCTCCTTCGGCGAATGCAGAAGCATTTCTCTCCTGCAATAATGTTTTATTATCATGAGCAATTTATATACCATTTTATTCAATAAGACAGTTTTTATTTATGTGAGTTCACGTGAATCAATTTGTAATTACTGTTCCGAATTAAACTGAATTATTGCTGCTGACTGATATTGCCCATCTACCAAATTTTTAGATTTCACTTTTGTTCTATTCAGCGAGATACAACAGATTCTAAACTTTATAAGATTTTAGGATTGATTTGATTTTGGCGCTTAAATAGAATTCAACCTTCGCTTAGGCTATTTTAATAATTCAAAATATGCAATTTTCCTCATCGATTTTAGAATTTTAGATAATCCAAGAAAGCACTAATATTAAGCTTCCTGCCGCGATCACTGTTTGTAAGCTGATGATACTCGCCATTAATTTGCTATCGCCGCCATATACCCGGGTTAAGACATACGAAGCGGAGGCGGTAGGAAGTGCAAAGAACAAGACCAATACCTGAGTAGTTAATGCATCAATCTGGAAAATTTTACACACTAAAAATGCAATCAGCGGCATTCCGAACAGGCGACCAAAGGTCATCAGGCTGAGTGGTAGAACGTCACGCTGAAAACCCTGAAACTGTAAGGCTGCTCCCACACACATCAAACCGAGCGGCAAACTGCACAGTGCAATCTGTTTAAGGAACTGCTCTGCTCCAGTCCAGAGTGACAACCCGGAAAGATTAAATAAACCACCCACAATACAGCCTAGAATTAATGGATTTTTAGACAAATCCAGGATGATTTTTTTCAGCTGCATATCGTGACTACGGGTAAATGCCAGCACTGACAAGATATTCACCACAGGAATACACAGCGCCATAATCACAGCGAAGATGGTCATACCTTGCTGATGAAATAAGGAACTAACAGCAGCAAGGCCAATATAGGTATTAAAGCGCAGTAAACCCTGAACATAGACACCAAAGCGCGCATAAGAAATTCGGTACATCTGGCGCAAAATATACAGTGCAATACTCACTACAGCCATGATGCTAAATACGACCAGCACTACATCCTGAATGACCTCCAGTTGAATCTGGGCAGTGGCCAGATTTAAAAACAGCATCACTGGAAAAAGCACATAATAATTTAACTTTTCTGCACCGCGCCAAAAATCATCACTCAACCATTGCCTACGCTTGAGCAGATAACCAAAGCTGATCAGTCCGATGAGGGGAAATAAAGAAGTTAAAATAATATGCAGCATATGACATCCTGGTCTGTTTTCTGCCTAACCTTAAGTCGATTAGACTGAACAGAAAACTTAGCATATTCAAGAGCTTTCCCACTACTCAATTTAAGTGCTAATAACTTGAAATTTCATCAAGTCAGCCTGTTGATCTCAAGGTCTTATCCAAAATCAGTAAATGTTAAGGCAAAGGTTTGGTTAACTAAGCCTCAATCATCTATTCACTGGCAACTATGTCGTGTAAATATCCCACTATAGTCAGCAATAAGCTGTATTGATCAATACGACTACACTTTAGAATATCTTGAGTCTGCTCCAAGCGAATATTGTTATTTTTCATTGTATAGATATAAAAAAGCCAGACCGAAGTCTGACTTTAATTGGATTCACTTCAGATGAAAAGCGAATTATTTTGGTTCAATCGGTGCAAATGGCACAACGACATCGGCATTTTGGGCACGATGACGCATGAAATGATCCATCAGCACAATCGCTAGCATCGCTTCAGCAATTGGCGTTGCACGTACACCTACGCAAGGATCATGACGGCCTTTAGTCAGTACGTCCGTATCTTCACGCTCAATATTAATGGTTTTACCCGGCGTGGTGATAGATGCCGTCGGCTTCAAGGCAATTGCGACACGAATGTCCTGACCGCTAGAAATACCACCTAGAATACCGCCAGCATGATTGGCCAGGAAGCCTTCTGTGGTGAGTTCATCACGGCTTTCATGACCAAACTGTTCAGCAACGCCAAAACCATCACCGATTTCTACACCTTTAACGGCATTAATCGACATCATGGCATGCGCGATGTCAGCATCCAGACGATCAAAGACTGGCTCGCCCCAACCCACTGGCACTTTAGATGCAATGATCTCGAGTTTAGCGCCACAACTGGTGCCTTGCTCACGCAAAGACGTCACCAGCGCTTCAAAACGTGGTACTGCATCCACATCGCCACAGAAAAACGGATTATTTGGAACTTCATTCCAGTCCAGTTTCTCTGCTTTTTCAGTACCAATTTGAGTCACATGGCCACGAATCTCAATACCAAATTTCTCAAAAAGGAATTTCTTAGCAATTGCACCCGCTGCGACACGCATTGCCGTTTCACGGGCACTTGAACGGCCACCACCGCGGTAATCACGGAAACCATACTTTTGGGTATAGGTATAGTCGGCATGACCCGGACGGAAAGTCTGCGCGATATTGCCGTAGTCTTTCGATTTTTGATCCGTATTACGAATTAACAAACCAATTGAAGTACCAGTCGTTTTACCCTCAAACACACCGGAAATAATTTCTACTTCATCGGGTTCTTTACGCTGGGTTGCAAATTTCGATGTACCCGGCTTACGGCGGTCCAGATCTTTTTGCAAATCAGCTTCAGTCAGCTCAATGCCGGGTGGAACCCCATCGATGATGGCCATCAAGCCAACACCGTGAGATTCACCACAAGTCGTTATACGGAACAGTTGCCCTATACTATTACCTGCCATGTCAAACGACTCCTTATGCTTGAATAGACTGAATGAATAAATCACGGTAGGTACGGCATTGCTCTGCAGTTAATGCAAAGATACCAGTGCCACCTTTCTTGAATTGTAACCAGTAGAAATCAACCGAATTGAAGTTTTGGCGCATTGCCCATTCTGAGTTACCCACTTCGATCACGATCAGGCCATTCTCAGTCAGATAATCTGCAGCTTGAGCCAGCATTTTACGTACTAGATCCAGACCATCCTGACCTGCAGCAAGCGCAAGTTCAGGCTCATGATGGAATTCTTCAGGCAAATCAGCCATATCTTCCGCATCGACATACGGCGGATTAGATACGATTAAATCGTATTGATTTTCGGCTGGAATTTTTTCAAACAAATCCGATTCAAGCAATGCGATCTGATATTGCTTGTCATGATGCTCAGTATTGATTTGCGCAACTTCCAGTGCTTCTTTCGAAATATCGGTGGCATCTACTTCAGCTTCAGGGAATGCATAAGCCAAGGCAATCGCGATACAGCCTGAACCGGTACACATATCTAGAATGCGTTGTGGTGTTTTTGGATTCGGATTTTCCGGCAAGTTATTAACCGCTTCACCCATTTGACCATGTTCACCCAGGCAATACGGGGCGAAACGGTTTTGAATCAGTTCAGCAATCGGTGAACGTGGAATCAGCACGCGTTCATCAACGTAGTAAGGTTTGCCATCAAAGTAAGCCAGGTTCAATAAATATGAAGTCGGTACTTTTTCATTAATACGGCGTTCCAGCAGACTTAAAAATTCGGCTTTTTCACTTGGCAATAATTTAGCATCTAAAATTTCAGCGTCCGCTTTCCATTCTAGTGACAGGGTTTGCAGCACTAGCGCTGAACTTTCAGCAAAATAATCTTCTGTGCCTTGGCCCAAATGTGCATCGTATTGACGTAATGCTGTCACACCAAAACGAATAAAATCACGAATGGTGGTTAAATTTTCAGCGGCTTCCTGCATATGTTCAGGGCTAATAGTCGGTCGATCCACTTAAGGCGTCTCCAAGGTCATTTTTTTAAACGCCTTATGATACCTTGTTTTGCCTGCTTTTATAATGCTAAAAGCATGAAAAACACGAATTCTCTATGCCCACAAAAATTATAAAATTCTTGTTTTTGTGAGCGATTATGATTATAAATTTTGACTTTATTCAGAGATGTTTCTGTTAAATGCCGAGGCTAATACTATGATGATTTATCGGAACCCGGACGCATAAGAGCGGGATTGATAAAGATTGGCCTGATCCATAATCAAAGCCAGCATACATTGACCTTGCTGCTGCTTGGCATATTTTCCTGACATTCTAAAATTACATTGCTGGGCCAGTTTACGCTCCCACAATACATGCTGACTGCGAATGGCGGCGGTCTGGTTCGGATTCAATTTTAAATAAGTTTTATAGTTTTTCTTCAGGCGTTTATTGTGAACTTTCAGCTCTTTTTCCAGGCATTTTTCCGCTTTGGGTGTATTACCATAACTAAAATTCATGCACTGTGTATATTCCTTGGAATACCCAACGGCAGCTTGTGTCTGAACCGCAGTACCCGCAAAAATTGCAACTAAAAACCATGCAAGACGCATAACTTCCCCTTGACCGAAACCGGTACAATCCCAATAAATGTTTAACAATCAATATTGTTTAAATTATCCACTGATATTAACGCAGTCCGGACAAAAATCCTATGCATTTCTCGGACTGAAAGATTAAACAGTTGCACAATTGAAAATTGGCACGTGACCCACATATAATCCGCATTCAATCTTCAAATGAGCCCAGATCTATGAGCTATAAGCACAATAATCTTATGGCGATGCGCCAGAATTACTGGAATGATCAAGCCTCCAGTCAGGTGCAGCAAGAAAAGGTATTTTTGCAGTCGACCTTAATGCAGCATGGCGTATTTACCGATGCGACACTGGAAGATGCCAAATATCTGTTTTTTGGCTTGCCTAGTATTGTGATTGTAAAAGGCTATGCTTTGGGCTTTATGCATGACAGCGTACAGCGCCTGATTCATCAACATATTCAAACAAATAAACAACAGTTACAACAACGATCTGAATTAAAAATCCAATTTCAAATGGCATAATGCCCTGTCTAAACTGATACAAGTTGGTGAATAAATGAAAGCTTGCCTAGCTTTTACTATGAATTCAGCGGCTTAAACTTTTTTAATACGTGCAGAAACGCTACTATCCCTTACAATGATTTATTCTGCTTCATGCTGATGATGAAAGGATCGAGTTTACATGTCAGATCAGAACGATAAGCTTAAACAACTGAAAACCTCCTCTATGGATCGACGCTTATCGATCGCAAAGGCATCCTTGCTGGCAGGCACGCGTTGGGCAGCTTCTAGTGCAAGCTCCATATTCTCAAGCGAAGAAGAAAAAGAAAAGAAACGTAAAAAAGCCATGAAAGAACAGGCCGATTATCTGGTAGCAGAAATTGGCAAGCTGAAAGGGTCTATCGTTAAAATTGGCCAGATGATGGCACTGTACGGTGAGCATTTTCTGCCAGAAGAAGTCACTCAGGCTCTAAATACCCTGAACAATCAGACGGTAGCATTGGCATGGCCAGCCATCAAGACCCAGTTACAGCAACAACTCGGTTCAAAACTCGACGATCTCACCATTGATCATGAACCTTTGGGTACAGCTTCTTTGGCACAGGTACATCGTGCTACCCGAAAATCTGACGGAATGGAACTGGTGTTAAAAATTCAGTATCCGGGTGTTGCAGAAGCGATTGATTCGGATATGAGCCTGTTTAAAAACATGTTGAAATTGACCCGCATCGTGCCACAGACCCGTGAATTCGACCAATGGTTCGATGAAGTCCGTGAAATGATGCATCGTGAAGTAAATTATCAGATTGAAGCAGATACCACACGTCGTTTTGCTGCACGTTTAAAAGATGATCCGCGCTATATCGTCCCAACCATTATTAATGAATATTGCTCTGATCGTGTGCTGTGCATGACCTTCGAACGCGGTGTGCCGATCAACAGCCCGGTGATGTTGTCCCTACCTCAAGAACGCCGCAACCAGTTAGGTGAAGCCTCTCTGGAAATTGCAGTGCGTGAAATCTTCGAATGGGGCGAGATGCAAACCGATCCGAACTTTGGTAACTATCTGGTTCGTCTGGGCAATGGCGCAGATGTGCACGACAAGATCATTTTGCTCGACTTTGGCGCGATCCGCCAGTTTGACCAACATCTGCTCAGTGTTGCGCGTAACCTGATTCAGGCAGGCTATCATCATGACTCGGATATGATGGTCAAGGCGATGACCGGTTATGAGTTTTTTGATTCGATCCCGCAAAGCATCAAACCGGATATGGCTAAGGTCTTCTTATTAGCTACTGAAGCATTTAGCTCACCGCTAAATAATCAAGAATTGCCAGCTGGCATCATGGATGAACATAATCGCTATGACTGGAAAAAAAGCCAGCTGCATAGCCGTGTGATGCAACAGGCGTCGAGATCTATGGCTTCACGTTATTTCAGTGTTCCACCGAAGGAATTTATGTTTATTAGCCGTAAATTTATTGGTGCTTACACCTTTATGACCGTGATTGATGCCAAAACCAATGTGCGTGCCATGATTAAACATCATCTCTCTTAAAATAAAACCTGCATCAAAAAGACCCGGATGATTTTGTCATTCGGGTCAATTTTTATCCAAAATGGATTTTTTGTATTTTTATCTTTCTTTTAATTTTCATTGATTTATTCGTCCCTTTCTTCAATCCCAAAAACCTAAAAATTGTCAATCATTCATGTCAGGGATGACATAGTTTTATCTCTGAGTGCATGTCAGTATTAAAAAAATAACGTGACAACACCTTTAGGATAATCAGAATGAATAATATGGTGAATAAAGCCCAAGGATTTGGCTTGTCCATACTGACCAAAATCGCGGGTAGCGAAGTATTAGATCAATTAAAACTGCGTAAATTTGTAGAAAAATCACTTTATCAAAGTTCAAAAGCAGGATTCAAAACCTTAAGTCAAACCCAGAAAATCCTGAAATCTGGCCAGAAGATTCAAAAACAGCGTCTGCCGCATCAGTCCAAATCCTTATTTGATCTGAATCTGACTGAAGAACAGCAAATGACCTGTAATGCCATGCAGCAATTTGCTAAAGAGGTGCTATATCCATTGGCACATGATGCAGATCAGCATGAATTATTTCCCCATGAACTCTGGCAATACAGCACTGATTTAGGTTTGAATTTCTATGCCCTGCCTGAAGCATTGGGGGGCGTTGCATCGGAACAGAATATAGTTAGCAATATTTTAATCGCTCAACATTTGGCTCAGGGTGATTTCAGTCTGACGGCTGGCTTACTTTCGACTTTTAGTGTCATTAATGCCATTACCCGCTGGGGCTCAGAGCAGATTCAGTCAGAATATCTGGGCGCTTTCGCAGAAAATCCTGAGTTAAAGGCCACCTTTGCAGTGCAGGAAGAAACAGCAGCGTTTAACCCGGAGCAACTTAGAACCAAGGCTGTTGCACATCAGGGACATTATCTGATTCGAGGTCAAAAGACCTTGGTGCTCTTGGGAGAGAGTGCCGATCTATACCTGGTCAGTGCTAATCTAGATGGCAGAGCTGAGGTCTTTGTGGTGCAACGCGACAGTACCGTCACTGCGAAAAAATCGCCGGCTATGGGATTAAAAGCTACTGAAACCGTTACGCTCAAATTTGAAAATACTCCGGCATATCGTCTGGGTGATGAAGATTTTGATTATCGTACATTCGTAGATTTGGGCAATTTAATGTGGTGTGCGATGGCGGTGGGCACCTGTGAAGCAGTCAAAAAATACTGTGTGCAATATGCCAATGAACGTATTGCCTTTGGTGAACCGATTTCTCATCGTCAGAGTGTCGCCTTTATGATTGCCGATATGGCCATTGAAATTGATGCAATGCGAATGCTGATCCTGAATGCCGCGAGTCTGGCTGAATCTGGTCAAACTTTCCATCGTGAAGCCTATTTGGCACGCTTACTCTGTGCAGAAAAATCCATGAAAATAGGCACCGATGGTGTACAGATTTTGGGTGGTCATGGTTTTACCAAAGAGCATCCGGTCGAACGCTGGTATAGAGATCTTAGATCTACTGCCATTCTCCATTCTGGCTTGCATGCCTGATCAAAACATAAAGAAGAATAATGATGAATCTACAAACTCCAAAAAAATTTAAGCTTTTGATTGATCAAGCACATGAAGTTGCCCTCAATGTTTTGCGTCCGATTTCACGTAAATATGATAAGGCTGAACATGCTTATCCGATAGAGCTAGACATGCTCGCTTCAGTCGTGGATGGTATGAACCAAGGTAGCGAAGGCATGAATGCTGGTGCAGCGGTCAATAAACGTGGCGATGCAGACAGCAGCAATAAAAATGGCATCAATATGTCTACCGCCCTGAGTATTATTGAAATGTGTTATGGCGATACTGGCTTATTACTCTCGATGCCACGCCAAGGATTAGGAAATTCAGCCATTGCAGCTGTTGCCAATGATGAGCAATTGCACCGTTTTCATGGAACTTGGGCAGCCATGGCGATTACCGAGCCAGGTTGCGGTTCAGATTCCGCTGCAATTCGTACCACTGCGACTAAAGACGGTGATGACTATATTCTGAATGGTGAGAAGATTTTTGTAACCTCCGGAGATCGTGCTGATGCAGTGGTCGTTTGGGCAACTTTGGATAAAAAACAGGGACGATCGGCAATTAAATCATTTGTGGTGACCAAAGGTACTCCAGGAATGAAGGTTGAACGACTGGAACATAAATTAGGGATTAAATCATCCGATACTGCCACAATTAGCTTTATCAACTGTCGAGTACCTGCAGCAAACTTGCTCGGTCATGCAGAAATCGATGTTGCTAAAGGCTTTGCTGGCGTGATGGAAACCTTTGATAATACTCGCCCGCTGGTTGCAGCCATGGCGATTGGTTGTGCGAAAGCCTCGCTGGAACGCATCAAGGAGATTTTTAAGGATCAGCTGGACTCCACTTATGCCACACCGTATTTACAAAGCTCTAATATCGCAGCACAAATCTATCGTATGGAAGCTGAATGGGAAGCAGCACGCTTACTGATGCTGAAAGCTGCCTGGATGGCCGATAATCGCAAACCCAATTCACGTGAAGCCTCTATTGCCAAAGCCAAGGCCGGTCGGATCGGTAATGAAATCACCTTAAAATGTGTCGAACTGGCAGCAGCCATTGGTTATAACGAAACTGAACTTTTGGAAAAATGGGCGCGTGATTCCAAGATTTTGGATATCTTTGAAGGCACCCAGCAAATTCAGCAACTCATTATTGCCCGTCGGGAGTTGGGAAAATCATCAAGCGAATTAAAATAGTGATTGCTCATCAAATAGTGAATTAAACTTATCTAAATTGAATAAACGATGGCTTTTTTAAGGATTTAAGGTTATAAAAATTCATCGTTTTTTCAAAATAAAATCAGTTCTATATGTACTCTATTCGTCCTATTCAGCCTGAAGATAATGCCCAAATTGCAAGCATTATTCGTCGTGTTTCCCAAGAGTTTGGACTGGCAGCAGAATCTGGTTTCGCAGTAGGCGATTCTATTCTAGATGAGCTATATCAAGTTTATCAACAACCAAAATCAGCTTACTGGGTTATTGTGGATCAACAAAATAAAATTTACGGGGGTGGTGGAATTGCACCCTTAAAAGGCGATGCAAATATTTTAGAAATTCAGAAAATGTATTTTTTACCTGAGATCCGTCAGCAAGGTTTTGCCAAGAAAATTTTAGAATTATCCTTTGAATTTGCACAGGCTCATCAGATTAAGTCAGTCTATCTAGAAACAACTAAAGTGCTTTGGCAAGCGGTGAAACTCTATGAAAAATTAGGTTTTCAGCATCTTGATTATCCTGAAGGCAATACCGGACATAGTGATGCCTGTGAAATCTGGATGCTGAAAACCCTTTCAACTTAGAGGTTTTTTAGTAGATAGATAAAGTTTGTATAGTAATAAAGTGCTTTCATCAGCAGCAAGCTTGACTCTTGCATATAGGCTGCCTAACATCGAAATACGTTTATTCAGGCATGGAATCCACAGTTTGTTTTTTTCTTATTTATTCAATCCAATTAAATCTAAACGTTCACTATTTCATTCTCATTCTTTTAAATTTTCTTCTATTTTATTGAGCACTTTTCTTTTTGCGGGTTGCTCATCCTTGGGCGGAGGCTCGATAGAAAAACGCGCAGCTAAGCTGTCTAAAGGCATTCAAACTGCTTATTCCACCCCATCCAGTACAGCTAATCGTGTTTCACCTTTAATTGTTCAACATGCACAAAATCAGGGTGTAGATCCGCTTCTGGTGGCGGCTGTGATTCGTCAGGAATCTACTTATCGTAGCCAAGCAACTTCGCCAGCAGGTGCGGTAGGCTTGATGCAAGTGATTCCGAGATATTGGCAACAAACTTGTCCAGGTGATTTATACAATGAAAGCAGTAATATCCAATGTGGGACTTATATTCTTTCTAAATATAATCAATCATCCGGTGACTGGCAAAAAGCGCTTGCCTATTATAATGTAGGTCCATCGGGTTATGAAAATAATCGTAAAATGCGTAAACAAGGTAAACGTTATGCAAAACAAGTAAAACAGCATAAAAAAATGTTAAAAGACTCTCTCTAATGACTGAATAAAGAGAATCAATTTAATCATACTTAGGCTATTTTATTTAAGCTTCTGATACTGATAAATGGTAATTATTAGATAGTGCTTGTTGAAATATCTCCTATGAAAGCATATCTATGAAATATTATTTACAGTTGTAATGAACTTGTTTGGCTAAAATGGTGTGCAATAAAAAAACCAGCGATTCGCTGGTTTTTTTATTTGCCAAGATTTGCAAGATCAACTTATAAACTCTTTTAGAGCAAGCCTTAGAAAGATCCCAATAGGTCAAACAAATTGACAGGAATCATCTGCCTCAGAAGAATCTGATCAGCTTTGAGTATAAATACGTTTAAGCACTCAGATCAGTTTGAGAAACTCTAGTAGCTTCCATACCGCTTATCTAAAATCTCACACACAAAAAAAACACCCCCAACCGTTTGGTTGGGGGTGTTTCGAATAATGAGCTGGCGATGACTTACTCTCACATGGGTAACCCCACACTACCATCAGCGCTAAGAGGTTTCACTTCTGAGTTCGGGAAGGGA